>CALVBA010000010.1 GCA_944325695.1 uncultured Anaeroplasmataceae bacterium | reverse complement strand
TATAATAGAAAATCTTTTACCGAAAAAGATCATTGAAACATAAGATATTTACCAAAATAAAGAATTTATCTCATTTGCAATTTTAAAACTTTTAGACTGCTGTAGTATAAATTCATCATTTTATGTATTTTTAAATGATATCATCGATATAAAAAAATGGTCAAATTGTGATTTTAATGATGATTATTTGGAAAAGAAATAAGATAAGAAAATCTTGTATTATATTACAAATATTATCTTTGATATTGTTTTCTTTTAAATGTTAGTTTTTTTCTTAGGGGATAATTATTTAGTTACAAGTAATACAAAAAAAGATGGAGTAATTTTTCTGATTTACGTGTTACAATTATATTCTTTATTGTGAAATTTCAGATTGGAAAGTGATTTATTTATTCTTAGGTCTCTTTTTAGTTTATAATTTAATTTTGTTACGTCATTTAATAACTGGTATTATGGACAGTAAAAAATGAATAATAAAAATACATATCAGATATTTATTACACATTACTATATATCCTTATTATATTAACTTTATTTATATGGATAATTTTTTTATATTAAATTTATATAAACTTATAAGTTTTTTTTACAAGTATTATAGAAAAATTTAAAAGTTACTGAAAACGTTTGCAAGAATATACAACTTAGACTATAATATATATTAAGGAGGGGTTTAGTTTGAAAAAAAGTGTAATTATAATTGGTTTTCTTTTAATTATTACATTATGTGGTTGTACAAATAGTCAAAAAAGTATATTTGATGGTAGTTCAAGTTTAACAAGTGATCTAAATAGTATAACAAATACTACTACTCAAAGTAGTCTAACTTCAACAAGCAGTAATATCGTCAATAACATGCCTGATGCTTTAATTCAAAGTTATGGTTGGTTAGAAAGTGGTGTAATCGAATGGAAAAAAGTTTCCAATGTTAGAAAATATCAAGTTACATATCAATTAGATAATAAAGAAATTTTAGTAGATGATATGTTAATTAAAGAGTATGAAAATTATTATCGTGTTGATATTTTAGGACTAAAAAAAGGGGTTTATGATGTTAAAGTTATCGCTTTATATAATGATGGAAAAAGTGGTTTTTTCACAACACAAATCAACGTTTCTAATCATGTAAGAGAGGGATTTGCCTTTGTTTCAGGTTCTTCATCAGGAGCATATAATGATGATGGTACATTAAAAGAAAATGCCAATGTTTTATATGTAACAGATACAAATAAAGATAGTGTTACATTAAGTGTTCAAACATCTAGTGGAGTTAATGAATTTACAGGTTTACAAAATATTTTAACAGCTTATAAAGGACGTCACGAAAAAAAGCCATTATGCGTTCGATTAATCGGTAATATTACTGATTTAGCTGTTTTAGAAAAAGGAGATTTATTAATCGATGATGCTAGTAATATCACGATTGAGGGTGTTGGAAGTGATGCGGTGATAAATGGTTTTGGTTTACGGATTAAAAATTCAAGTAATATTGAAGTTCGAAACTTAGGGTTTATGAATTGCGATAGTAATGAAGGGGATAGCGTTGGCTTACAACAATCTAACGATCACATTTGGGTTCATAATAATGATTTTTATTATGGACATTCTTTATCCGATGCCGATCAAATTAAAGGTGATGGAGCTTTAGATACGAAAACATCATCATATGTTACGCATTCATATAATCACTTTTATGATACTGGAAAATCAAATTTACAAGGAATGAAAAGCGAAAAGGAAACAAACTATATTACATATCACCACAATTGGTATGATCATTCTGATTCAAGACATCCTCGGGTAAGAACGTGTACTGTCCATGTTTATAATAATTATTTTGATGGTAACAGTAAGTATGGAATTGGGGCAACAATGGGAAGTTCGATTTTTTCAGAAGCAAATTATTTTCGTAATTGTAAAAATCCTTTACTTTCCTCAAAACAAGGAACAGATGCTTTAGGTGAAGGGACATTTTCCGGAGAAAATGGAGGAATTATCAAATCTTTTAATGACTTTATGACGGGAAGTTATAAATTTATTTCTAATAAAGAAAGTAATAGTTTTGATGCTTATATAGTTAATGCAAGAGATGAACAAATTCCAAGTACTATTAAAACAGTTGCTGGTTCAACAATTTATAACAACTTTGATACGGATAGTAATTTAATGTATAAATATCAGGTAGAAACACCAGAAAATGCCGTAAATAGTGTAAAAAAATATGCTGGTCGAGCAAATGGTGGAAATTTGCAATGGCAGTTTGATAATAGTGTAGATGATGCTTCTTATGATGTAAATCAAGCGTTAAAAGACGCGTTAATAAACTACGAGGGGACAATAATTAGTGTTGGAACAGAAAATATTTCTGGATATGAAAAAGTTATCGTGATGATTGATAATATTAATGAAAAAATCTCGCTTTCAGATGAAGAATATTTAAAAAATGTCCACGATAAATACTTAGCTTTATCAAGTTCAGAACAAGCCAAAGTAACAAATTACACAACACTGCAAGATGCTTTAATTAAGTTATCAGAATTAAAAATTAAAGAAGCAATTCGTTTGATTGAAAGTATTGGAACTGTTACTTTAGACTCAAAAAAAGTTATAGATGAAGCTAATAATTATTATTTATCTTTATCAGAAAGTGAAAAAAAATTAGTAATAAATAGTAATAAACTATTAGAAGCTATAATTGAATATGAAAAATTATTTGGTTCAATCGATTTTATTGAACATGATTTTTCTCAATCGGGATTGGATTCAAACTATTTTACTTTTATTTCAGCTACATTACGTAATGAAACAGCAACTTATGGTGACATAACATTTACAACAGCTTTAAAAATGAATTCTAAAGCATCGATTACATTTAATACAAATGGAGTAAAAGAAATCAGTATTTACTTAAAAACTAGAGGTGATTCGACTTCAGTGATTTTAATTGATGATGTGAAATATGATGTTGTTGGTGGGGTAGAAGCACAAATGATTAAAATAACTTTAAGTGAAGGAACACATACGATTAAATATAGTAAAGGGGAAACTTTGATTTATCGAATTGTTTTGGCATAAAAATTAAAGGTATGAAGAAATCATACCTTTTTTTATAGTTTATGTGTTGCATTAATTGTAAATTGTCGTTTATTACTTGTAATAAACCCTTCTTTTTGTAATTTACTTATTTCATTTGATAATGCACTGCGATCAACTGATAAATACTCAGCCAATTCCTTTCGATTAAAAGGAATCATAAAAGTTTTTTTACCATTTTTTAGAGCTTCTTCTGATAAATAAGTTAATAGTTTATCTCGAATTGTTTTTCTAGAGAGATATTCCATTTTTTTAGTTAACAAAACATTTTTTTTAGCTAATGTTTGAACTAAATTTTGAATTAATTGATTATGAAATTGACAAAATGAAGAGCAAACTTGAAGAATATTATTAATATTAAAAAATAAAACAGTTGTCTCTTCACTCGCAACGACACTAATCCATTCTGGGATTTGTAATAAACACGCAAAACTTTCTGCAAAAATAGTGCCGATTGTTAATTCAGAGATAATATTACGTCCACCCCAGACATCTTCATTAACAATTAATGCTAATCCAGAAACCACTAATCCGATTTCTTGAATTTTACTTCCTGGATGAATAATAAACTCATTTTTTTGATAAACTTTTTTTGTAACATTAAGACAACTTAACATGCATTTTAAATCTTTTTCAACTATTCCACGAAAAAGCGTTGTTTTTTGTATAATAGGAATATATTTTTCCATAATAACCTCCTAGTGCTTTTATTGTATCATAAAATAATTAAAAAAATGTTGTTAAAACAACATAAAATCATTTTATTATCAGTATAATAGATTATGTAATAACTAATTATATTACAAAAAAAACATAATCTTACAATATTGTAAGTAGAAAGGATATTAATATGATAACAAAAGATATGATTTTAGGAGAAATTTTAAGAAATAATCCAGGAATAGAAGAGATATTTTATGAATGTGGAATGCACTGTTTAGGATGTCCATCTTCACAAATGGAGACATTAGAAGATGCTTGTTTTATTCATGGATTAGAAGTTGAGGAAGTAGTTAATAAATTAAACGGAGGAATTAAATAATGAGTGCTTTTTTAGGGCCAATTCATTTATGGTTATTTAAAAAAATTAAATTACAAAACACATTAATAAATGAAATATATCAACTTTCTTTAAATGAAGGTTGGATTAAAAAAGATGCTTTAGATTGTTGTGGGATATTAGAAGATGGTGAATTAAGTGAAATTATTGATGATATGAATATTCACGGTTGGCTACAAGAAAGAGTTGATTTAGTAGAATATAAATTAGCTTATTTATTAAAATTAATTTTAATTGATCCAAATCGTTTACCTAAAGTTTTAGATATATCATACAAATTGGGGGTAACTTTAAGCCCTAAAACGGAAATTAATGCTTTAGATGGATATAAATATTTAGATACTATTTTATTAAATGGTATGCCATGTGATCATGTTTTAAAAATTATTAGTAAAGATGAAAATATGATTCGATGGGGAATGGAAATTGATATTCACAAGCCTTATTACGAAGAACAAGAGTTTGACGTAAGTTATTATTATCAAATACGTAATGCGCTTATTAAGGGTGTTTTTGCGTCTTCAAATTTAAAGCTAACAATTAATAATGATTTTATTGAGTTACGAAAGGAGTAATTAAAATGGACGGAATTGCCCTTTTAATGGAAGAACATCAAAAAATTTTGGCATTTGGGAATAAAGTTTTAAATAGTGCTAAAAATGTTTTAGAAGGCGGTATCTTTGATATTGAGGAGTATCGTAATTATATTTTATTTGCTAGAAAATATGCTGATAAACATCATCATGGTAAAGAAGAATTAATTTTGTTTAAAATTATGCAGGAAAAATTAGAAAAAATCGCTTCAAAAGTAATTCAAAATGGAATGTTAGTCGAACATGATTTAGGACGTTTATTTATTAATGACAGTGAAAAGGCATTAAATCTGTATGAAAAAACGGGAAACTCTTTAGATAAATTACTTGTGTTGACAAATATTTGTAGTTATGTTGAACTTTTAAAACGTCATATTGAAAAAGAAGATAAAGTCGTCTATCAACTAGCTAAACGTCATTTATCAGATGAAGATATTCGCATTATAAATGAAAAAACAAAAGATTTTGAAGAACAATCAAACATTTCAGATATTTTAAAATTGATTTAAGCCTACTTAATTGTAGGTTTTTTGTTTTATCTTGAAAAAAGCTCTTATTGACGTTATAATAAATAAAAGAGGTGATAGTGTGGTTTGTGAGGTAATTGTTGATATTGGTGCAAGAAGTGTTAATAAACCTTTTGACTATCATATTCCACCCTATCTAGAAGGTGTATTGGAAGTTGGATGTCGCGTAAAGGTTTTTTTTAATGGACGTTTGTTATGGGGAGTTGTTATTAAAATTAAGGACCATTCTTCTTTCACTAAGTTAGCAGATGTCATTGGAGTTTTAGATATTATTCCGACATTAAATCAGGAATTAATCGATATTGCATATAAAATGCATAAAAATTATTTATCACATTTCATTCGTTGCTTAGATGTGATGATACCAAATGCTTTAAAAGTTAATTATCAAAAGATTTTAGAAATTCAAGATCGAAATGGTTTGTCCAATACATTACAAAAACTTTTCCCTAAAGATAAAATGGTAATAACCGATACTTTAAATCCATATTTAAAAGAAATAAAAGAGGCTATTAACCAAAATAAAATTGTTATTAAACAAGAATTAAAAGATAAAGTACAAATTAAAAAAGCTCTTTATCTTTCATTGATAGATGATCGTTTTGAACCTAAAGATGAAGTACAAAAAGACGTTATCAACTATATTAAAGAAAATAAAGAAGTTCTGGAAAGTGATATTGTTGAAATGTTTGCTTTTTCTAGATCTCGTATTAAAACATTAGTTAATAAAAAAATATTACAAGAAGAAAGAAAAGAAGTTTATCGAAATGTTGAAGAGATTTTAGAGCGTGATTATAATGCATATAATTTAAATAATGAACAACAAACAGCTTTAAATTCGATTCGTAATTTTTATGGAACAAACAAAACAATATTATTAAAAGGTGTTACCGGAAGTGGTAAGACAGAAGTATATTTAAAAATCATTACAGATATGTTAAAACGTAATAAAACAGCTATATTATTAGTACCAGAAATATCCCTTACTGCGCAAATTGCATCTAGAATGAAAGGCATTTTTGCATCTAAAGTTGCTGTTCTTCATTCAGGATTGAGTGATGGGGAAAGATATGATGAATGGCGGAGAATTATTAAAAAGGAAGCACAAGTTCTTGTAGGAGCTAGAAGTGCGATTTTTGCCCCACTTTCGGATATTGGTGCGATTATTATTGATGAGGCACATGAAGAAAGTTACAAGCAAGATGTTAGTCCAAAATACGATGCTCTTGCAATAGCTAGAATGCGTGCTAAAAATCATCAAGCTGTTTTAGTTTTAGGGACTGCTACGCCTAAAATAGAGCAGTATTACCAAGCATTGAATGGTCAGTATGCTTTAATTGAAATGAATGGACGTGTCAAAAATCTCCCACTACCAAAAGTTGAAACAGTTAATATGACTAATGAATTAAAAAAAGGTAATCGTAGTATTTTCTCATATAAACTACAATTAGAAATTCAAAAAAGATTAGATGAAAACCAACAAGTAATGTTGTTGATTAATCGCCGTGGTCACTCTAATTTTGTGATGTGTAGATCATGTGGGGAAGTAATAATGTGTCCTAATTGCGATATTTCTCTGACATTTCATAAAAATGATGATATCTTACGTTGTCATCATTGTGGGCATGAAGAAAAAAATCCACAAATATGTCCAAAATGTGGGTCAAATCACATTAAATACGTGGGAATTGGAACACAAAAAGTAGCTGAGGAATTAAATAAAGTTTTTCCTAAAGCTAAGGTTTTGCGAATGGATACAGATACAACGAGTAAAAAAGGAAGTCATGAAAAACTTTTAAAAGCTTTTAAAAATCATCAAGCTGATATTTTAGTTGGTACGCAAATGATTGCTAAAGGGCTTGATTTTCCTAAAGTTACGCTTGTAGGAATTATAGTAGCAGATATGATTTTAAAATATCCAACTTATAAAGCGTCGTTTTTAACATATAGTTTGTTAGAACAAGTTTCTGGTAGAGCTGGTAGGCACATTGATAATGGGCTTGTTGTGATTCAAACTTTTAATGATGATCACTATGCCATTACAAGTGCGCAAAAACACGACTACAAAGCTTTTTATGATCGAGAAATTATCTATCGCCGTGTTGGTAAATATCCACCTTATTATCGAATGTTTGAAATTGAAATTCGAGGTTTTGATGACCAAAAAACCTTTTTAGAGGCATATAAAATAACTAATGAAATTAAAAGTTATGAGCTTAATGATTTAATTATGTTAGGTCCAATAGCTAGTTTTTATAAAAAAATTAATAATAAATACTTATATTTAATTACACTTAAAGTGCAAAATCCAGCAAGCCTATTAAAAGTATTAGATACCCTTTACCAAGAGTATCAAACAAATGCAGATTTTGATGTAATTATAAGTAGTATGTAGAGGTGAAAAAATGAAAGTAGTATTTATGGGTACTCCCGATTTTGCAGTAAATGTATTAGAGGGTTTAGTTAAAGAAAAATATGATGTTAGATTAGTTGTCAGTCAACCTGATAAATTAGTGGGAAGAAAAAAAGAATTAAAAGCAACACCAGTTAAAGAATGCGCATTAAAACATGGTATTGAAGTATTTCAACCGGTTAACATTAAAAAAGATTATCAACGTATTTTAGATGTTAATCCAGATATTATTATAACTTGTGCATATGGGCAAATTGTTCCTAAGATTTTATTAGAAACCCCGAAGTATAAAGCTATTAACGTGCATGCTAGTTTACTTCCTAAGTTGCGTGGTGGTGCTCCAATTCATAAAGCTATTATCTATGGGCATGATAAAACAGGAGTAACTATAATGTATATGGCACCAAAAATGGATGCCGGAGATATTATTTCCCAAGAAGAAACTCCTATTTTAGAAACAGATAATTTAGAAAGCATACACGATAAATTAAGTATTTTAGGAACTAATTTATTACTTAAAACGTTACCATTAATTGAAATTGGGAATATTAATCCAATTCAACAAGATGAATCTTTAGTAACATATGCTTATAATGTTTCTCGTGCTGAAGAGTATGTTGATTTTAGTAAAACAACAAAGGAAGTATATGATCAAATTCGTGGATTAAATCCTTGGCCGGTTAGTTATTCCACGATTAATCAAACGAATATAAAAATTTATCAAGCACAAAAAGATTATGGTCATTATGAAGGATATCAACCAAAAGAAATTATTAGTCTTGATAAAACAATTAAAGTTAAAACTTGTGATGGAGCGATTGATTTAATCGAAATTCAAGTTGAAGGTAAGAAACGTTGTTTAGTTAAAGATTTTTTAAATGGTCAAAAAATTATGAAAAAACATGATCTTTTTCAATAAATAAATATAAACAGATATTTTGATTAAATAAAAATCTAAATTGCTGAAAATACATATTTTTAGTTTAAAACATCTTTTTTATAAGATGTTTTTTCTATTGACTTAAAATGATAAATGATTATAATATTATTGTATTTGTTTAAAGATTTTTAACAGCAAGTATAGTATAAGTAAACATTATTGTTGAAAATAATATTTTGTAAACTATTAGTTTAATAGAAATAAACTAATAAAATCTGTTTTAGGAGGAAATATGAAAAAACTTATTGAAATTAAGGGATTAACTAAAGAATTTGGTGGAAATGTTGTTTTAAAAGGTATCGATTTAGATATCTATGAAAATGAGTTTGTAACATTTTTAGGACCTTCAGGGTGTGGTAAAACAACAACTTTACGTATTATTGGTGGTTTTGAACAAGCAAGTAGTGGTGTTGTTTTATTTGATGGAAAAAACATTGAAAATGAACCTGCTTTTAAAAGACAAACAAATACTGTTTTTCAAAGATATGCTCTATTCCCACATTTAAATGTTTTTGAAAATGTCGCATTTGGATTAAGAATAAAAGAAAATAATAAAACTAGTTTTTTTAAACGCTTTAAGAAAAACAAAGAATCTGAAGCAATTATTCGCGAAAAAGTTTTAAAAATGTTAAAAATTGTTGGGCTTGAAGGGTTTGAAAATCGTAGTATAAATCGTCTAAGTGGTGGGCAACAACAGCGTGTAGCGATTGCACGTGCTTTAGTCAATGAACCAAAAGTTTTATTATTAGATGAACCTTTAGCTGCACTTGATTTAAAGCTTCGTCAAGATATGCAATATGAGTTAAAAGAAATTCAACGCAATTTAGGAATTACGTTCATTTTTGTAACTCATGATCAAGAAGAAGCCTTAACAATGAGTGATAAAATTGTAGTTATGCATGAGGGTATAATTCAACAAGTAGGAACCCCAGAAGGTATTTATAATGAGCCTGTTAATCGAATTGTAGCAGATTTTATTGGTGAATCTAATATTATTAATGGAATTATGCGCGAAGATTTTAAAGTTGAATTTGATAATCAAATTTTTGATTGCGTGGATAAAGGATTTAAATTAAATGAACCAGTGGATGTTGTTATTAGACCGGAAGATATCGATATTGTTCCTATAGAAAAAGGATTAATGCAAGGAGAGGTAACAAGTGTTGTTTTTAAAGGTGTTCATTTTGAAATTGAAGTTAAAACAGCTTATCGTGAGTTTTTAATTCATACAACAGATTATAGTGCATTAGGAAGTAAGGTAGGTTTAACATTAAATCCTGATGATATCCATATTATGGAAAAAATGGAATGGTAAAATGCAACACGAACTAATTAATTTTGAAACTAAAAAAAGAAAACGAATTGATACTTTTCAATACTTTAATATTCCCTACCTAATATTAATGGTAGCATTAGTGTTTATTCCGTTATTTTTAATTATTTGGTATTCGATTACATATCAACAAACAGAAAGAATGTATTTATTTACATTAAATTATTACCGTAAATTTTTTAATGCAGCAAATTTTTCATTTGTATATGCTTTATTTAAATCTATTTTTGTCGCTTTTATCGCAACATTAGGATGTTTTTTGATTGGATATCCATTAGCATATTTCATTTCTAAAAGAAATATTAAATACCAAGGAATACTAATTTTATTAGTTACTGTACCAATGTGGATTAATATGCTAATAAGAACTTTAGCGGTAAAATCATTAATCGCAGAAGGTGGAATTATTTTAAAATTTTTCCAAATGTTGGGATATTCTAAAACGACACTGCTAGGAACAAATATTGCGATTATTATTAGCTTAATCATCGACATGTTACCTTTTATGGTGTTACCTATTTATACATTGTTATCTAAAATGGATCATAGTTTAATTGAAGCAGCTCGCGATTTAGGAGCTAAAGAACATCAAATATTTACACGAGTAGTCTTCCCATTGACATTACCAGGAATTTTCTCGGGAATATCACTAGTATTCTTACCATCAGCTACTTCCATTGTTATACCAAATATTTTAGGTAATGGAATTAATAATAATTTTATCGGATATATCATTGAACACTTATTTATGAAAGGTAACATTGAAAATGGTGCTTATTCATATGGTAGTGCGATTGCAGTTATTACAATGCTATCAGTAATGTTTATTATCTTTGTATTAAGAAAGGTTGTGAATCGATATGAACAACAAGACTAAAAATCAAAAAATATTTGAAATCATATCGATTTCTTTTATCACAATAACACTTTTAATTTATTATTTACCTATTTTTTCAGTTGTGCTATTTTCCTTTAATAGTTCACATTCTTTGACAAATTTCACTGGATTTTCGCTACAATGGTATAAACAGTTGTTTTTAGATGCAGAATTGATTAATACCATTTTAATGACTTTTTTAGTAGCCGTAATCGCCACTATTTCATCTACAATAATTGGAACCCTTGCTGCTTTAGCGATAAGCCGTAATATTAATAAAAAGGTTCGTGATATGCTTTTAAATATGAATAATATTCCAGTAGTAAATCCTGAAGTAATTACTGCTGTTGGGTTGTTTTTGTTCTTTATTTTCTTAGGTATCGAACGTGGATATTTAACGTTAATTTTAAGTCATATCGCTTTTTGTACACCATATGTAATTATTTCTGTTTATCCTAAAATAAGAAATTTAGATCCAAATCTACCTGAAGCAGCTTTAGATTTAGGCGCAACACCACTACAAGCTATTACTAAAGTAATTATTCCACAAATTCAAACGGCAGTTTTAGCTGGAGCATCAATGGCTTTTACGATGAGTTTTGATGATTTTGTTGTATCTTATTTTACAGCCGGAGCTAATGCGACAAATATTTCGATTTATTTATATAATGCTAGACAAAAAATCCCAATGACAATTAATCCTCTTTCAACAATCATCTTAGGTGTTATTTTAGTTAAGATTGCTTATGATGCGATTAAAGCTAAAAGAAAGGTGGTAGAATAATGTTTCGTAAAATAATTTTATCTTTTGTCTGTGTATTAACTCTAACATCAGTTTTTGGATGCTCACAAAAAGAAAAACTTTATGTTTATAACTGGGGAGAATACATTTCACATGATGTTATTAAGGCTTTTGAACAAGAATATAATGTTGATGTAGTCTATTCCACATTTAATTCAAATGAAGATATGATCACAAAATTAAAAAGTGAATCGTATGATGTTATTTTCCCATCAGATTATGCGATTGAAGATTTAAGCCAAGCTGGATTAATTCAAGAATTAGATTGGTCAAAATTAGAATATCAAAAAGAAGATGTTAATGCTGATTTATTACAAATACTAAATAAAATGAAAGATGATACAGAAATGTATCAAGGGTTTGATTTTTTAAAGTATGCAGTACCTTATTTCTGTGGAACAGTCGGAATAACATATAACACTAATAAAGTTAGTTTAACTGATTTAGAAAACTTAAATTGGGATATCCTTTTAAATCGTAATAATCAATACAAAACAGCTTATTATGATTCTTCACGCGATGGATTTATGATTCCTTTAAAACAATTAGGTTATAGCATGAATACAACTAATCGTGAAGAAATATTACAAGCTAAAAATTGGCTTTTAGAAATGAAAACAAATTATGCATCAGATAAATTAGCTATTTTAACAGATGCATTATTAGATGATATGATTGCTTTGCGTTATGATATGGCGGTAACTTATTCAGGTGATGCTTTATATGTTATTAGCGAAGAAGAAACAGATGTTTTAGATTTTTATAAACCAAAAAATGGAACTAATATTTGGTCAGATGGGATGGCTATTCCAAAGAACGCTAAGAATGTAGAAATGGCTTATAAGTTTATTGACTTTATGTGCCGTTTTGAAAATGCTTTGTTAAATACACAAGAAGTTGGTTATACTTCAAGTGTTAATGATGTTTATGAATATTGCTTAAAGACATCTTATGAACAAGATGATTATGGTTATGCTGAATATGCCAACATCTATCGTATTAACATTGGATTAAATGATGAAATGTTTCGCTATAGTCCAGAAAATAAAGAATTAACAGATGAAGAATGGTTAAATTTCATGGTTTCAAGATAAAAAATGTATATATCTTCCCTCCTATGCATACAATTTTAGTATAAGTAGGAGGGTTTTTATGTTAAGAAAGAATAAATTATCAGTTTTTTTATTGGCAGTTTTAGTTATGCTTACGGTGTATTATGCTAATCAAGAACGCAGTGACTTGGTTAATGGTGGTGATCCAATCGATACTAATAGTAGATATGTGGAATATGCCACAAAAAGAATTTCTTTAACTGAAGAACGCACTAGTAGAATTTTAGAATTAGAAGCATCAATTTCAAATGCTGATGATATCTTAGATATTAATGAGGCTTTAGAAAAGTTAGAAGCTATCGAATATTTAACAATTCAAGAAATTATTTTAGAAGATACAATAATTTCTTTAGGTTATGATGATTGTTTAGTTGTAATTACAAATGATACATTAGATATTGATATTTTAGCGAATGTGTTTAATATTGATGAGTTTATAACAGTATGCGATATTGTGCAAAGTAATTTTGATTATAATGTTGAAGTTAAAATAAAACTTAGCAAAACTGGAGTATAAAAAAAAATAAAACCTTTTCAACTCTTCTTAAATATGGTAAAATACATATGTTAAGGAGAGATTTTTAATAATGGAAAGTAAAAGAACAATATCACGTATTAAAGCTGGTCAAATTTTATATATTATGGAATTGACAAATCAAGGTTATGCAGATGCAAAGAAAGCTTTCGATGAAGAGATTGATGATTTTTGTGAAAGTCTTGTTTTAGGTGTAGTTGATAAAAAAACAGAAATTGATGAATTAATCAGTAATTGTTTAGTAAATTACACGCTAAATCGCTTGAATTTAGTAGATAAACAAATTATTCGTGTAGCTACATATGAGCTTTTATTAAAAGAAGTACCATTTGAAATTGTTATTAACGAAGCTGTTTTGATTACTAAAAAATATTCTGACTTAGATGATAATAAATCATCATCATTTAATAATCGTTTATTAGATAATATCTGCAAATATCTAGGGTATAAATAGTGGAAGATAAATATTTAACTGTTACCGCTTTAACAAAATATATAAAATATAAATTTGATAATGACCGCCATTTGTTTAAAGTCTATTTAAAAGGAGAAATTTCTAATTTTAAAAAGCACAGTCGTGGTCATTTTTATTTTACGTTGAAAGATGATTATGCATCAATTCAGGCGATGATGTTTAATAGCGACGCCCAAAATGTAAACTTTGACATAAGCGATGGAAAAAAAGTTTTAGTCTGTGGTTCGATTAGTGTTTATGAACCATACGGAACATATCAAATAACCGTTAAGGAAATGTCTTTAGATGGAATTGGGGAATTATTCTTAGCGTATGAAAAGTTAAAAAAAGATTTAGAATCACAAGGATTATTCGATTTAAAATATAAAAAACCAATTCCACTTTTTCCTAAAAAAATTGGTGTTATCACTAGTCCTACTGGTGCAGCGATTAAAGATATTTTAAACACAATTAAAAGAAGATATCCCATTTGTGAAGTTATTTTATATCCAGCATTGGTTCAAGGAGAATTTGCTAAAAAATCAATTGCAACGCAAATTAATAAAGCCAACAAAGATAAATTAGTTGATGTATTAATTGTTGGTCGTGGTGGTGGATCAATTGAGGATTTATGGGCTTTTAATGAAAAAGAAGTAGCCATGGCTATTTTTGCATCGCAAATTCCTGTTATAAGTGCTGTTGGTCATGAAATTGATTTCACGATTAGTGATTTTGTAGCAGATAAAAGAGCTGCAACTCCAACAGCTGCTGCCGAGATGGCTACGCCAAACAAAGATGATTTGTTAAATCAGGTGAACATGTTAAAACAACGATTAAATATTGCGATTGATAATTATTTAAATCAAATTAGAATGCAACTTTTAAATATTGATAATAAATTAGACAATTTAAGTCCACATCAATTATTGAATAGTAAAAAACAAGAATTAATGCAATATCAAATTCGTTTAAATAATGCATTTATAAAAATTTTAGATGTTAACCGCAATATACTTAAGACAGAAATATCACGCTTAAATCAACTTTTTGATAAACGTTTTACAGAAAAAGCTCGGGATTTACAACTTTTAACAGAAAAATTAAAAGTGCTAAATCCACTTACGATTATCGATAAAGGATATAGTATCGCTAGATGTAATAATAAAATCATAAAAAGTGTTAATGATGTTAAAACAGATGATATTGTTGATTTAAAGGTATCAGATGGAACGATAAAATGTAAAGTGTTATAAGGAGGTTTTATCATTGGAAAAAAGCTTTGAGGATTATTTACGTGAACTACAAGAAGTAGTTATGGCATTAGAAAATAAAGATATTTCGCTTGATTTAGCAGTTGAAAATTATACTAAAGGATTAGAGTTATCAAAAAAATGTTTTGATATTTTTAAGAAAAATGAGGATTTAGTGGTAAAACAGATGGATAATGAAGAGTTAAAACCATTTACAAAGGTAAGTGATTAGTGATGATAGATAAGATAGAAGAAATTGAAAATCCATCTTTTTTAAAAGAACTATCAATTTCCGATTTAAAAGAACTTGCTGAAAAAATTCGTTTTTTCTTAATTGAAAATATTTCAAAAACAGGGGGACATTTAGCATCTAATTTAGGTGTTATTGAGATTACAATTGCCCTACATAAAGTTTTTGATTCTCCAAATGATAAAATCTTATTTGATGTTGGACATCAAGCTTATACGCACAAAATATTGACCGGAAGAGCTAAAGATTTTAAAACATTACGGCAAATCGATGGTTTATCTGGTTATCCATCAAGAAAAGAGTCAATTCACGATATTTTTGAAAGCGGTCACAGTTCTAATACTTTATCTGCAATGGCTGGAATGCTTTTAAGTCAAAAAGAAAGTGAAAAAGATAATCGGATTATCAGTGTTATTGGTGATGCTTCTATTGCTAATGGGATGGCATTTGAAGCTTTAATGAATATGGGTGGGACTAAAAATATTGCCCCAATAATTATTTTAAATGATAATCAGATGGCTATTTCTAAATCGGTTGGTTCTTTAGAAAAAGCTTTATCTAAGCTGCGTTTAAGTCGAAAATTTGATAAATTCAAAGGTTCAATTTATAAAATAACTCCTAAAGTATTAATGCCAAGTTTCCATAAATTGAAGCGCGGAGTGAAAGCCGCAATTCAAAGAGATAATATTTTTGAGGATTTAGGATTTGATTACTATGGACCATATGATGGAAATGATATTGAAATTGTAATTAAGACATTAGAGCGTGTTAAGGTCCAAAATAAACCTTTAATTGTTCATTTTCAAACAAAAAAAGGTAAAGGATATTATTTTGCAGAAAATGATGAAACAGGAGAATATCATGGCGTAAGTCCTTTTGATATTGAAACAGGAAATTCTTTTAATAGTTCAATTATTTCTTGGAGTGAGGTTATATCACGAAGTTTGATTGAAATATGCAAAGAAGATCCTTTCCATGTTATTACACCAGCGATGGTTTTTGGTTCAAAATTAGACCAATTTAAAGTCCAGTTTCCGTCACTATTGCATGACTGTGGAATTGCTGAAGAACATGCAGCAACGATGGCTTCAGGAATGGCTTTAAGTAATACCAAAGTATTTTTAACCATGTATTCGACATTTGCTCAACGAGCTTATGATCAAATATTAAATGATATTTGTCGACCTAACTTAAATGTTGTAATTGGAATTGATCGTGCTGGTGTGGTTGGCGATGATGGACAAACTCACCAAGGAATTTTTGATTTATCAATGTTTAATGGGATGCCTAACACTACAATTTGTATGCCTTCTAACGCTTATGATGCATACAATCTTTTACGAGCGGGATTTAAAAATAAAGGACCATTTATTATTCGATATCCCCGTGGGTCAGCTATTTATGATGTTCTTAATACAAATAAATATGATATTGCCAAAAAATATCGAACTGTGATTCAAGGTAGTAAAGGATATGTTATTAGTTATGGACCGGATGTAAATCGTATTAAAAAACTTATTTTAGAACATAATTTAGATGTTAGTTTAATTGAAGCAATTTATATTAAACCAATTGATGAGGAGTTTTTAAAAGAAATTGCATCACCATCATGTAATATTTTAATATACGAACAGGTTGTTAAAAGTGGTAGTTTAGCTGAAAGTATTGCATGTTTTATGATGGAAAATAACCTAAGATATCGTAACTTTGTTTCAATGAATATAAAAAATATGATTTTTGAACATGGAAGTATTAAAGATGTTTTGGAACGCAATGGTTTAGGTGATGATGATATTTTAAGAAAAATAGAGGAAATGATATGCGACTAGATATTTTTTTAACTGAAAAAGGGTACTTTTCAACACGTTCAAAAGCATTACTAGCGATTAAAGATGGCGATATTATTGTTGATGGTAAAGTTATTTTAAAACCTGGATATGATGTTTCAGAAAATAATTTAATTGTAGTAAATGAAAAAAATAATTTATTTGTTAGCCGTGGTGGGTACAAATTGTTAGGAGCAATAAATAAATTTAATTTAGATTTTACCGATAAAATTGTTTTAGATGTAGGAGCATCAACAGGTGGTTTTACTGATTGTAGCATACAAAATGGGGCTAAACTTGTTTATGCAGTTGATGTAGGGACTGATCAGTTAGATGATAAATTGCGTAATCATCCAAAAGTCATTTCAATGGAACAAACCAATATTAAAGATGTTTTAAAATTAGACAATAAAATTGATTATATTGTAATGGATGTTTCATTTGTTTCAATAGATCAAATTATTCCACACCTAGTCCGTTTTATGAGTGATAATACGAAATTCATTTGTTTAATAAAACCACAATTTGAAGCCGGGGTAAAAAATATAGGTAAGGGTGGAATTGTTAAGGATAAAAAAATTCATGAACAAATTTTAGAAAATAAATTGGTTTTTTTTAGAAAAAACAATATGAATGTTTTAAATTTAATACCATCACCTATTAAAGGTAAAGCTGGCAATATTGAATATTTAGCTTTAGTGGAATTATCTGATAAGATAAGCAACATAAATTGTAAAAAAGTGGTTTTAGAAGCTTTTAAATAAGGATGTGTTGGAATGCTAGAACGATTATATGTCGAAAATTTTGCGATTATCGAAAAAATTGAAGTTTTATTTAATGAAGGTATGACCGTTTTGACAGGACAAACAGGGGCGGGGAAAAGTTTAATATTGGATACTATTTCCTTATTACTTGGAGATAGAAGTAATCAAGATATGATTCGTTATGGAAAAACAAAAGCGATAATTGAAGGTGTTTTTTCGTATAATAATCCTAAAATTGATGAAGTATTAGATGAATTAAAAATAAAGCAATGTAATAAATTAACAATTAGAAGAGAAATAACTGCTAATAAAAAAAATATTATTCGTGTTAATAATGAACTAGTTACACTAATAGATTTAAAAAAAATAACGCGATTTTTAGCAGATATTCACGTTCAACATGATACATTGCGATTGTTAAATAATGAAAATTACTTAACAATATTAGATAAAAATAATCTAGAAATTGAGAATTTGAAAAATGACTACCAAATTGCTTTATATAAGTATTTAAAAGCTTTAAAAGATTATGATAAAATCATTAAAGCTAAAAATAATGTTTTAGAAAAATTAGATTATTTAGAATATGCTTATGACGAAATAAGCAAATTAGGGTTAAAAGAAAATGAAGATATTGATTTAGAATATAGAATTTCTAAATTAGAAAATCATGACAAAATATACCAAAATTTACACAATAGTTATGCGATAATGAATGATGAACAAGGTATTTTAAATTTAGTATTTGATGTAAAAGAAGCTATAAAAAAAATAAGTTTGTTTGACAATAATTATAACGACTACTTAGAAAGACTAAATAATATTTATTATGATTTAGAAGATTTAAAAAGTTCGATAGCATTTGATATTGAAAATAATGATTTCGACCCTAATGAATTAGATTATCTTCAAGCACGTTTAGAAAGTATTAATGTAGTAAAAAAGAAGTATCATAAAAACGTTAATGAACTTATTTTATATTTAAAAGAGTTGGATTTAGAGATAAATTTGTCAACAAACTATGATGCAACACAAAAAAAAGCATTCGAGGATGTTTTAAAAACATTTGATGAGTTAAAAGTTAGTGCACTAAAGTTAAGTGATAAAAGAAAAGAAAAAGCTTTAATATTAGAAATGGATTTAAAGGAACAGTGTTGTGATTTAGGTCTAGAAAATATTGAATTTAAAATTTGTTTTAATGATGTAGTAATTACTGATTGTTTGAATAAAGAGGTATTTAAAGAAGATGGAATTGATATAATCAATTTCATGGTAACGCTTAATAAAGGGGAGCCATTAAAAATGTTAGATCGAGTTGCTAGTGGTGGAGAGTTGTCAAGAATAATGCTGGCATTTAAGGCAATAATGGCCCAAAAGTATGATTATTCTTTAATGGTATTTGATGAAATTGATACTGGTGTAAGTGGAGCTATGGCAAGTTTAATTGCCTCTAAAATGCAACAAATTGCTAGGTACAACCAAGTATTAGTTATTTCACATTTACCTCAAGTGGCAGCTATAGCAACTAATCAAATAAATATATGTAAGAAAGAAGAAAATGATTTGACATATACTTATATTGAATATTTAACATATGAACAACGTATTTATAATATTGCTTCAATGTTGAGCGGGAAAAATGTTTCATCTTTAGCTATTGAGACTGCCAAACAAATGATAGATGAAAATATTTAAAATTATATTTAGGTGATATAAAAATGAACATATACGACACAATTAAAAATATTAGTTTTTTTGAGAATAGAGATTTGCAACATGGTATTGATTCAACTACAAATGTTTTAAATCGTCGTATTATAAAAGAATACATCGATTTTTTAATAAAAAATAACATTTGTTTTTCGATGTGCTTATTAGATATTGATAATTTTAAATTAATCAATGATAATTATGGACATAATAAAGGAGATATTCTTTTAGAATATTTTGCCAATCGTTTAGTGAATACTTTAGGTAAACATGGAGCTGTAGCTAGATATGGTGGCGATGAATTTATTGTGATTATCGAAGGTGATATTTCATATGATTCATTATGGCATATAATGCATTCTGCTACTAAAAATATTGAAGATATCTTTTTCGATGAACAAAAAAATGTTAAAATAACACAGTCAGTTGGTGTTGTTAGATTTCCAATAGATGCGAATAATTATGATGATCTATTTGAAAAAGCCGATAAAGCTTTATATCGTGGTAAAAGTAAAGGACGCAATTGTTTTATTATTTACTTAAAAGAAAAACATGATAATTTAGTTTTTGGTCATAAAAACGCTTCACTATATAATTCATTAGATACACATGCTAAAATTTTTAGTTTTCTTACTAATTACGAAAAAAATTTGACAACGCGTATTAAAGAGTTAATAACATTCATTAAAATGGCTCTATCAATTGATCAAATTTCTATTCAAGGGTTAGAAAAAATAATTGTATCGGAAACATTTAATATTTCAGGACCATCAAAAATTAATTATTTAGATGTAAAAGAGATAAACGATTTAGTCGATGATTATGGTGTTTTCTATTTTAATACACTTGATTCTTCTAAATTAAATTCTAATTTAATCAATTTCTTTAAAGATGAAAATATTAATTCAGCATTAATATGCAAGATTGATGTATTTGAACATTATTATGGATTAGTGCGTTTTGAAATGGTTAAAGGTAGAATTTGGCAACCACATGATTTAGATGTAGCACTGACAATATCAAAGACATTAGGAGTTGTTTTATCACATTTAAATAACTATCGATTTTAATTTATAAAAGCCTTTAATTAGAGGACCTCATAAGTTGGACCAAGTAAAATTGGAAAAATTTATGGGGTTTTTATTATGTAATTAAAATTAAAAGATAAACTAGAAATTATAAATCTATACTTTGATGAATATTCAATATATTGAAAATTATAAAAACTATTAGCTATTAATAGAAAATATTTATTTAAACAATATAAATGATAGGTGTAACAAAATGTACTCAATTATTATTAATATGAAAGTATTATGAAAAGCATTATGATTTAATATTTTTTGTTATAAGGAAGTATTAACATATAAAATGTTTTATGTGAAATTTTGATTTTATCGTATAATATCTATGATAAAGGTTAATATTTTATAAAAATAAAGTATGTTATTTGTAAACAAAAGGAAATTTTTAGTGAATATGAAATAAATCTTTATAAACACACGATAACAAAATAAAACGTTAGATTATGTTGATACTTTTTTTAGAAACCTTTGTGCTTTCTAATTTAGAAAAAAATTCTATAGATTTTGACGACATGGAAAGATTAAGTTGAAAAGATTGAAATAGCTAGGTTGAAGAATTAATAGTTGAAATCTTCTTGAATATCAAAGAAGAAAATAATAACTTTAACAAACGATTAAAATTTAATTTAGAAGATGGATAATTGTCATTTGTGTGTAGTGATAAAACAAATTATTTTAAATATACATAGGTAATTAAAGATGAATACTTGAGTGGACATATTATAGAAAATATTAATATTGTGTACTCATAATTAAATACCAGCCAAAGATAACTGCTGTCGATTAATGACAGTTTTTTTCTGCAAGTATTTAAGAAGTTATTAATTTTCGAGTATAATCAAAGGGGTATAAAATTTATAAAGAAATAGTATAATTAAATTATGTTAAAAGGTACTAATTAAAATTTATGGAGGTGTATAGGAATGAGTCGACATATTATCGTGACAGATTATAATCCATTGTGGGCAAAAAAATATGAAGAAGAATCTCTTTTGATTAAGGGAATTCTTTCAGATAACTGCATTGCAATCTATCATATTGGAAGTACATCTGTACCGGGATTAGCAACAAAACCAATTATTGATATTATGGTGATAGTAAGAAGCCATAAAAAGGTAGATGATCTTGCAGATGAGTTTATAAAAATAGGCTATGATTATCTTGGCGAGTATGGAATTGCAGCAAGACGCTTTCTTCGTAAAGGCGGAAATGAACCAACTCATCATATTCATATCTTCCAAGCGGAAGATTGGAATAATATTGGGCGACACCTTGCGTTTCGTGATTATATGCGTACACACGAAAAAGATAGGGATGAATATGCAAGAATTAAAATTGCCCTTGCACAGAAGTATCCATATAATATTGAAGGATATTGTGATGGTAAAGAAAATTTTGTGCGTGAAATAGAGAAAATTGCTTTTAATCAATTTGATGGAACATGGGATAAAATGTATATTGCTGCTCGGACAGTGAAGAATGAAAGCAATATTTCTTCGTTGCTTGAAGCGAGTAGTGTTGCTGCTGCAGTTGAGTCTACTTCTGGCAATATTTATGTAGGTTTATGCGTAGATACTGCTTGTACATTTGGGGTGTGTGCTGAACGAAATGCGATTTTTAGTATGATTAAAAATGGGGAGGATGAAATAAAGCGTGTGATAGCTGTAGACAGTAACGGTAAGGCTATTGCACCATGCAAAGCTTGTCTAGAGCTTATGACACAGTTAATGCCAGACACATACCGAAATATTGAGATTATGGTGGAATATGATAACCATAAGATTTTAAAAATTAGTGATTTGACGCCGGAATGGAGTATATAAAAAAGTTTGCAGACTATGATTTCGAAGATATTAAGATATGAGAAAGATAAGTTTATTTATTACGATGAGCCTTGATGGACATATAGTAGATATCAAGAGCGGTGTAGATTGGCTTACCGGGAAAAGTGATGACGAAAAATATTGACGCATATGCCTAATTTGTGAAAGGTATTGATACTGTTTTGATCGGATGTAATACCTATCATCAAATTGTTATATAGCTTGTTATCGATAAATGGGTTTAAGATGATTTTACAACCTATGTTTTAACACACAACAAAAAGATATCTTCTAAAAAAATTGAGTTTATTGATTAAATTCTAGTTAAAATAGTAAAGAAGTTACGATAAGAAAATGGAAAAGATTTCTGAATATGGGGAGAAGTAAATGTTATTCAGCACCTTTTAAGGAAAAATCTTATTGTTATTACATACCGTTGTTTTGACAATTTGGGGTTCAAGAACACGTTTTTTAAAAAATGCTCAATATGAAATTAAGTTAGGATTACTAAAAACATAGATATATACGGTATGACAGATTTAGTTTACACAAGAAGATAAGTTCCAGTTTGTAAGTATCAAAAATAGAATATGATTGACAGAAAAACATCGTAGCAATACGGTGTTTTTTGTTAGATGATTTAGCATAACAAAAGCAAAAAAACTGAAAGTCGCAATAGACAATCAGTTTTTTAGTTTATTTAATAAAGTGATATATAGCGTGAGCTACACCATCATTATCATTATCTAAAGTTATAAAATCAGCTGCCTCAATCACTTTTGGAATAGCATTTTGCATTGCAACACCGATAGATGCTTTTTTAATCATCGCTAGATCATTTTCGGCATCACCGATAGCCATTATTTCATCATCTTTGATGTTTAAATGTTTAGCCAGCCTATCTAAAGCAAGTCCTTTATTCGTAGTTAAATCCATAAATTCTAAAAAAATCTTAGAACTACGATTAATCATATATTTGTTATATAAATCAGGATTTAATAATGAAACAACGCGATTTATTTCATCTTCATAACCAACTAACATCACTTTAATAAAACGTGATGTTTTATCTATTGAAGTAAAATCAATAATTTCACAATCTAAGTTATTAATGTTTTTTTCTATCTCAGTTCCGTAACTCATTTTAGGAGTAATTAAACTTTGATCTGTTTTAAAAGCGTGAATATTGGTATTTAAACGTTTTGCTTCATTATAAATAATTAATAAGTCTTCATAGCTTAAACTTGATTGAAAAATATTTGCTTCAGTTTTATTATTTGTAATAATTCCACCATTAAAGCAAATAGTATAATCATCTTGTTGTAATAAAGTTAATTTATTAATAATATCTTTAATTCCATTTAACGGTCTTCCAGTTGCAATAACAACTTTAACGCCTTTTTCTTGTGCATATTTAATGGCTTCTAAATTCTTTTGACTTATTTTTTTGTCACTTGTTAGAAGCGTTCCATCTAAGTCGATAGCTATCAATTTTATCATAAAAAACCACCCTTTTTTGATTATAACAATTTTAATAATTTTTTTCTATATTTTATTATGGAAAATTTTAAGTAACATAAAATCGAATAAAAATTTAATAATATTGTTGGAGGTGAAATAATGAAAAAAATCATTTTATCCATTTTTATAATATTAATTTTGATAAGTACGAAAATGGTTAATGCTTTTAATATCGATAGTGATTATCTATATGTATCAGGAGCGACAATAGGGATTAAAGTTGATACATCATTAGTAGTAGAAGGAACATATCCGATTAAAGTCAAAAATAAAGTATTTAAACCTTGGGAAGATAAAATATATACCAATGATATTATTAAATCAATTAATGGGTTAGAGGTTAATTCTTTAAAAGAATTATTAAATGTTTTAGGAAAAATCGATGATTGTAATTTAGAAGTGATTATTATCCGTAACAATATAGAGCAGAAACTTAATTATGATGCTGTTTTAAAAGAAAACAAAGAATATTCTCTAGGATTATATGTAAAAGATCAAATCCAGGGTATAGGAACTTTAACATATGTAATTAGTGATGAAAAAAAATATGGTGCATTAGGACATAGTATAAATGATGATTTAGGACTTGTAAGTGGAAGAATTTATAAAGCGGAAGTTACAAGCTTAACAAAGGCAAATAAATATGAATCAGGTTATAAAAATGCTAAATTTAAAGATGAAGAACTTGGTGATATCGATAAAAATAATTTAACCGGATTACATGGAGATTATACTGAAAATTATGATGATATGTTACATATGAAATGTAAAAAAGCAAGTGAAGTAAAAGTAGGAAAAGCTTATATTTTAACATGTATTGAAGACGATAAAATTGAGCGATTTGAAATTGAAATAATTCAGGTAAAAAAACAAAATAAAAAAGATATTAAGGGCTTAAAAATAAAAGTAACAGATAAAAAACTTATCGCTAAAAGTGGTGGTATTGTTCGAGGAATGAGCGGAAGTCCGATTATTCAAGATGATTTATTAGTAGGTGCGGTAACTCATGTTACTTTAGATAATGCCACTTTAGGATATGGAATTTTTATTGAATATATGATTGAAGACTCCTTATCATAATATCTAATAATTCGACAAACGACTTTCATATCAAATTAAATTGTCAAGAAAATGTATAGTAAATGTCGAAAAAAGGTTTTAAATAGACGATATAAGCGTTTATTTTGGTTTTTTAATTGTAAATAGTAAATATTAATATTATCATATACCTAAAGATAAGAAAGGAATATGAAAAAATGTATAATATTGTAATAGCAGATGATAATAAAGAATTAGTTTTAATGTTAAGTGAATTTCTAAAAACTAAAAATAATTTAAATGTAGTTAAGGCCTTTAATTCAGGGAAGCAACTTTTAAACTATTTAGAAAATGGAACTTGTGATTTATTGCTTTTAGACATCTTTATGCCAGAAATTGATGGTGTAGCGGTTTTGGAGGAGTTAAATAGTAGTTCGAGTAAATACAAAAAGCCCAATAAAATTATAATGCTAACGGCTTTTAATAATGAATCTTTAATGGTCAAGGCATCTAATTTAAATGCTGATTATTTTGTAATGAAACCACTTGATTTAACCAAACTCCACCAAATTATAATAGAACTTTTAGACAGTAAAACAAAAGGAAATAAAAATAGCATCATCAATTTAAAATCAGAAGATAATTCACTTGATTTAGAAATAACTTCTATTTTGCATGAAATTGGTGTTCCTGCTCATATTAAAGGATATTTATATTTACGAGAGGCTATTACGATGGTTTATAATAATATTGAAATTTTAGGTGGAATTACTAAAGTTTTATATCCTGTTATTGCTAAAAAATATAAAACAACTTCCTCACGTGTTGAACGGGCAATACGCCATTCAATTGAAGTGGCATGGAATAGAGGAAATATCGATGTGATATCAAAGATTTTTTCATATACTATTTCATATAATAAATCCAAACCAACAAATAGTGAATTTATTGCTATGCTAGCAGATAATTTACGCTTAGCGCATAAAGTTACATCATAATATAAAAAAACACTTGAAATAAGTAGTAAAAGATGATATTATATTAAAGTAATTAAATACCCTAAAAGGGGAGTAGCAATAATAGTTATATTCGTCATCACGAAATTTCATTTCCGGGTATAACGTCATAGCTCAATATGATATGCAAGACCTTTGAAATAAGTTTTATTCTTATTTTGGGGTCTTTTTTTAAATTTTAAACAAGGAGAATTAGAAGTGAGTACAGAAAAAAAAGAGTTTAACGTCGGTTTGGCAAATGCGGAAGCTCAGGCTTTATTAGCCCAAAACGGTTATAACGAGTTAGAAGAAAAACAAAAAACACCGTTAATTATTCGATTTTTGATGCAATTTAAAGATATTCTTGTAATCATTTTATTAATTGCGGCATTAATCAGTTTTATCGTTGATCCACATGAATGGATTGAAAGTCTTATCATTGTAGCAGTAGTTATTTTAAATGCTATTTTAGGATTAGTTCAAGAAAGTAAAGCAGAAAAATCATTAGAAGCTTTAAAGAAAATGTCAAGTCCTAACAGTAAAGTAATTCGTGATGGTAAACAAATTGTTGTTCCATCAAGAGAGTTAGTTTTAGGAGATGCAATTGTTATTGAAGCTGGAGATTTTATTCCTGCAGATGCTAAATTAATTGAATCATATAGTTTAAAAATTGACGAATCAGCGTTAACAGGAGAATCAGTACCGGTTGATAAAGAAGTTTGTGAAGTAGCAGATGATGCACCAATTGGTGATCGTGTAAATATGGTCTTCTCATCAACTTTCGCAACTTATGGTCGTGGTATTGCGATTGTAACGTCAACTGCGATGAATACAGAAATTGGTAAAATTGCTACAATGTTAAATAGTGAAGAAGATAAGATGACACCATTACAACATAAATTAGAACAAATTGGTAAAGTAATGGGTATTTTATCAATCGCTATTTGTGCTATTGTATTTATTTTACAATTATTTACTAATGACAGTCCAAATCGTGTTTTAGAATCATTTAAAATTGCTGTTTCACTAGCTGTAGCAGCTATTCCAGAGGGTCTTGCGACAGTTGTTACGATTATTTTATCAATCGGTGTAAGTAAAATGGCGCGTCAAAATGCCATTGTTAAAAAATTACCTGCTGTTGAAACACTAGGATGTACTTCAATTGTATGTAGTGATAAAACAGGAACATTAACACAAAATAAAATGACAGTTGTTGAATATTACGAAAATAAAACTCATAAAATGGATGATGGAAATAAGAGTTTATTAGTTAGTTATTCAGCCATTTGTTCAGATGCTAAAATTGAAATTGTTGATGGAAAAGAAAATCGTATTGGTGATCCAACAGAAACAGCTTTAATTGAAGCTAATAATAAAGTTGGGTTATTAGATATTTCAAATATTGAACGTGTGTTTGAAATTCCATTTGATTCCGATCGTAAATTAATGACAGTAGTAGTTAAATTAGATGGAAAATTCATTTCAATTACGAAAGGTGCTCCTGACCAAATCTTTAAGATTTGTAATGATGAAACAAGTGCTGCAGTAGAAGAAAATATGCGAATGGCTAAAAATGCGTTACGCGTATTAGGAGTAGGGATTAAAGAAGTTCAAGAAGGACAATATGAAAATCTAGAAAGTGATTTAAACTTTATTGGATTAGTTGGTATGATCGACCCTGAACGTAAAGAAGTTAAAGAAGCAGTACGTATCGCTAAAAAAGCTGGGGTTAAAACAGTTATGATCACTGGTGACCACGTTGTTACAGCAGAAGCAATCGCTAGAAATCTTGGTATTTTTGGTGATGGAGATATTGCAATTACAAGTGAAGAGTTAAATAAATTATCAGATGATGAATTAGATGAAAAATTAGAACATATCTCTGTTTATGCTCGTGTTGCTCCAAGCGATAAGGTTCGTATCGTTAAAGCTTGGCAACGTAAAGGAAAAGTTGTTTCAATGACTGGAGACGGTGTTAATGATTCACCGGCTTTAAAAGCAGCTGATATTGGATGTGCTATGGGTATTACTGGTACTGATGTTTCTAAGCAAGCTGCAGCGATGATTTTAGTTGATGATAACTTCTCAACAATCATCAGTGCTGTTGCAGAAGGACGTAATATTTATGCTAACATTAAAAAATGTGTAAAATACTTATTAAGCAGTAATATTGGAGAAGTATTTACTATCTTTACTGTTTCATTAATCGCTTTAATTAGTGGAAATCATATCGGTACACCATTACTTGCGACACATTTATTATGGATTAACTTAATTACCGATTCTCTTCCTTCATTTGCTTTAGGATTAGAAGAAAGTGGTTCTGAATTAATGAACGAAAAACCACGTGCTAAAGACGAATCATTCTTTGCGCATGGTTTAGGATGGGCTATTGGAATTGAAGGTATCTTTATTGGTACAATTACTGTTATAGCTTTCTTTATTGGTTATAATGCTAAAGATTTAGCTCATGGTCAAACAATGGCCTTTGTTACATTATCAATGTTACAATTATTCCATTCATTTAATATGAAGAGTGAAGATTCTGTTTTAAATAAAAATTTATTTAAAAATAAATGGTTAATTTATTCATTTATTTTAGGTATCGTTTTACAAATGATTGTATTATACGTTCCAGGAATTAATGATGTATTTAAATTATATCCATTAGAATGGAATTACTTATTAATCGCTTTAGGATTATCATTTAGTATTATTGTTATTATTGAAGTTTATAAATTCATTAAAAAAATGTTACGTAAAGCTAAATAAATATAAAAGCATGACATTAAACTGTCATGCTTTTTTGTGTATTAAATTTATAATGTTTATAAAAAAAAGAGGATTATTTAATCCTCCATTTCCATGATGTTAGTCAATAAAAAGTGTAACTAATTGGTAGATAAGGGCAAAAAGTGATAATCCAGCCATCCCAATAATCATTACAAGCATGATAATTTTTCCATAAGTTGTTTTTGTAGGGTTTTTAATTTTAACTTCTTTACCATCACCTAAGGTAAGTTTATTTGCATTTTCTTTTTTAAAATTTTTGTTATTTTTAACCATTATTTCACCACACTTATATGCTATAATACTTATAGGGTAATTATACAACAAATCAAATAAAAAGGGAAGAATTTTATGAAAAAAAGCGTTAAAGTTATTTTCCATATTGATTTAAATCAATTTTATTGTTCTTGTGCATTAATTGAAAATAAAAGCTTAAAAGGTAAACCTTTTGCCATTGGAAGAGAAAACTCATTTAAAGGTGTATTGTCAACTGCTTCATATGAAGCACGAAAATATGGAGTCAAATCAGGGATGAGTCTACGTGAAGCCTTTAATTTATGTCCTAAATTAATTATTGTTAATCACGATATGCGATTATATAAGTATTATTCGGATATCTTTTTTAATTATTTAAGTCAGTATTCACAAGTTATTGAAAAAGCTAGTATTGATGAGTGTTACATGGATGTAACACACTTATTAGATCGTATTCATCCTGAAAAATTAGCCTTACATATTCAAAATGAATTATTACATACTTACAATTTGCCTGTATCTATTGGGATTGGTCCTACTATGTTTTTGGCAAAGATGGCTAGTGATTTAAAAAAACCATTAGGTATTACAGTGTTACGAAAACGTGATATAAAAAATATCTTATATCCTCTAGATGTTTCAAGCATTTATGGAATTGGAATGCGTTCAAGCCCTAAACTACATCAAAAAAATATTCATACGATTGCTGATTTCATGAATACGGAAAACAAAGATATTATTTTACAAGTTATTGGCAAAAAACAATATGATCATGCGGTACTTTGTTTACTTGGCCAATCAAGTGATATCGTAGACCCTAATAAATATAGTAATTTTGAATCGATTAGCACTTCTAGAACTTTTGACAATTATTTAATTGGTGAGCAATTAATTTCTGATGTTTTAATTGAAATGACCAAAAATATGCATGCAAAGTTAAAATTTAAAAAGTATTGTTGTAAAACAGTATCGATTACATTACGAGATAAGTCTTTTAAAACCATTACTAGAAGTTTTAGTTTTAATGAGTACACGAATGATTACTATATTGTTGCGGATAAGGTTTTAGAACTTTTTGAAGATAATTACAATTTAGAAGAAATTAGATTATGTGGAGTAGGACTATCTAATTTAATTAAAGAAGAAGAGATTATAGAAGATTATAATTTATTTACTTTACTTAATCGGGATGAAAAAGATGAAAAATTGGATTTAATTATTACGAATTTTAAAAATAAATTTGGGGAAAAAATTATTAAAAAAGGAACAAAATAAGCCTACGATTATCGTAGGCTTATAATACTTCATAACTTAAATATGGTGTTTTGTCGTGTGTTTCTATTTTGTCATAATCAAAATTTTCTAAAAATTTTACGATAGCTAAAACAGCATTTTTACATGTTGATGCACCACTTGTAATATTAACCTTATGAACATTATAAAGTAGGTTAATATCTAAATCTAATAAGTTTTCAACTAAAATAGTATTTATTCCTTTATGAGTACTAACCTTCATTAATTTTTGAGTATTACTCGATAATTTATCACCAACCACGATGCATAAATCACATAAATCTTGATTTAATACAGCTTCTTGTCTAATAGTAGTTGCATTACAGATTTTATTTAAGTGTTTAATCTCAGGAAAAATAAGTTTAGCAGCATCGTAGATTTCTTCACAATCAAATATAGAAAGGGTTGTTTGATTTGTAATTATAATTTTTTGACAATTTATTTTAATCTTTTGTAGATCATTTTTATTTGTGATAAGATGAATTTTATTTGATAGACCTAAAATACCTTCGGCTTCTGGATGTCCTTTTTTTCCTATATATAAAATTTCATAACCATCTTGTAAAAACTTCTTACATAAATTTTTAACTTCTAAAACGTGAATACATGATAAATCATATATTTTAAGATTCTTTTGTAAGGCTTTTTCATAAACAGCATCAGATACACCATGTGCAGTAAAGCATACAGTTGCATCATTTGGAATCATGTCTAAAAGTTCTAAACGGGTCTTATTTTGATCATCAATTATTGTAATACCAAGAGTTTCTAAAGCGTTACAAACATCTTTATTATGGATTAACATTCCTAATAAATAGACCTTTTTTTCAGTTTTTGCAATTTCTTTTATTTTATTTAAAGCGGTAATAACACCTGCGCAATATCCTTGTGGTCGTAACATCTTAATTTCCATTTAAACACATCCTTTACTTAAATTGTATCATATTTTACAAAAAAAGCGAATCTTATGAATAAAACATTTGAAAAAAATAGCACTATTAGATATAATTAATTGGATAGAAAGGATGATATAAATGGAATTATTCGGATATGAAGTTGTCGATTATGTATATAGAGCAATTAAAGATTTAAAATTTAAAGATTTTACATTAATTCAAAAAAAAGTTTTTGATAAGATCACAAGCAATAAAAATATTATTGCTCAATCAAAAACAGGAAGTGGAAAAACATTAGCTTTTTTAATTCCAATCTTTAATAATTTAGATGTTAATTTAAAAGAATGCCAAGCGGTAATTTGTGCGCCTACAACAGAATTAGCTTTACAAATCAAAAAAGTAGCAAATTATGTTGCAAGTTTTTCAAGTGAAGCAATTGATATAAGATGTTATGTAGGGGGAACAGATCGCAAACGTGAGATTGAGCGCCTAACAAAATCACAGCCACAAATTATCATCGGTACACCAGGGAAAATTAAAGATTTAGTTGTTGATGAAAACATTTTAAAAATTCATAATGCTAAATATTTTGTTGTTGATGAAGTAGATATGACATGTGATGCTGGATTTATCGATGAATTAGATTACATTGCTTTTAAGTTTCAACAAGCTAAAATGATGTTTTTTAGTGCAACTATAAACCAACAAATTGAACCGTTTTTACGTAAATATATTGAATTACACGATTATATAAAAGTTGAAGAAGATTTAGATACGCTAAAAATTGAGCATATCTTAATCCCTGTAAAAGAACGTGATAAATATGTCTTATTAAATAATCTTCTAAAATCATTTCATCCGTATTTAGCGTTAATTTTTTGTAATACCAAACAAACAGTTAAAGAAGTGGCTAACTTTTTAAAGAAAGAAAATTATCTTGCAGCAGAATTATCTGGTGATTTGGATGCAAGAGAAAGACGTCGTGTGTTACGCGACATAGAAGCACTTAAATATCAATATGTGGTATGTTCTGATATTGCTGCTCGTGGAATTGATATTCAAGGGGTTTCACACGTAATTAATTTTGAATTGCCAAAAGATAGTGAATTTTATATTCATCGAAGCGGACGTACAGGAAGAATGAATTTAGATGGAGTTTGTATTTCGTTATATGATTTAAAAGATGATAGTTATTTAAATTCATTAGAAGATAAAAAGATTAATTTTATTTATAAAGATATCAAAAATCAGGAATTAGTTGATTATAAAGGTCGTAATTTACGTGAAAAACGTGTTCGACCATTAAAAGAAGAAGAACGTAAAGCAATAAAACTTGTTAAAAAACCTAAAAAAGTTACACCTGGATACAAGAAAAAAATGAAAGAAAAACAAAAAGAAATTACTAAAACATTAATTGAAAAAAATCGTAAAACAAAGAAAAGATGGTATAAATAATGTTATATATCGGTAGTCATGTATCTTTAAAAGGAAAAGATATGTATTTAGGTAGTGTTTTAGAAGCTTTATCTTATAATGCAAATAGTTTTATGGTTTATACAGGTGCTCCGCAAAATACAATTCGTAAAAGTATTGAGGATTTAAAAATAGCAGAAGCTCTTAAACTTATTGAGGAAAATAATATTTTACCTTCTAATATTATTGTCCACGCTCCTTATATTGTTAATTTGAGTACAGAAGATGAAGAAAAACGTCAATTTGCTATTTCTTTTTTAACAAATGAGGTTTTAAGGACTGCTAAAATGGGTTCATATAATATGGTAGTTCATCCAGGTAATGCGTTGAAATTATCATTAAATGAAGCGATTAAAAATACAGCTTTCGTGCTTAATAAAATTATTGAAAATACTAAAGATGTTGATGTTAGGATTTGTATTGAAACAATGGCTGGAAAAGGAAGTGAAATTGGAAAAACTTTCGAAGAAGTAAAACAAATTATTGATTTAATCGATAATAAAGATCGAATCGGGGTTTGTTTTGATACGTGTCATGTAAACGACTCGGGATATGATTTGGTTAATAATTATGAAGAAGTAATAACAAAATTTGATCAATTAATTGGTTTAGAACAAATCAAGGTTATTCATTTAAATGATTCTAAAAATGTTTGTGGAGCTAAAAAAGATCGTCATGAAAATTTAGGTATGGGAAATATTGGCTTTGATACTTTGATTAAAATTTGTTATGATGAAAGATTTAAAAATATTCCTAAAATTTTAGAAACTCCATATATTGATGGTGTAGCTCCATATAAAGACGAAATAGCGATGATAAGAAGTAAAATATTTAAGAAATAATAATCTTATTAAATACCAAATAAAAGGATTACTAAAGTGTAATCCTTTTTCTTTTGATGTTAAAAGTAAATTATCTTGCATAAAAATAATATTTAAGCTATAATGAAGTAGATATGCATAATAAGTTCTAAATTGGTTATTAAAATAATAAAATAGACAGTTAATTAATACATTGAAGATAGAAAATTATCTTAGTTTTATTTTCGTTTATTTTATTAGAAGATATAACGGAGGTTGTTTATGAAGAAATATATTATTTTAACAGATTCAAGTTCAGATTTACCTCAATGGTATGCCGACGATAATAATTTAGTTGTCATTCCGCTTAAAGTAAGATTGGTTAATCAAGATAAAGAATATTTTAATTATCTTGATGAAAGAGAAATCAAGACACATGATTTTTATGAATTATTGCGTAATGGTGATATTGGGAAAACGAGTCAAACAAATATCTTAGATTATATGGATGTTTGTAAAAAGTATTTAGAACAAGAATATGATATTTTAGGAATAGGTTTTTCATCTGGATTAAGTGGTACTTTTAATTCAATGCGTTTAGCATTTGAAGAATTACGCGGACTATATCCAAATCGTAAAATTTATGCTATAGACTCTCTTTTGGCTTCATTAGGTCAAGGTTTATTGGTTGATTATGCTTGTAATTTAAAAAAACAAGATAAATCAATAGAAGAAGTATATGAAAAAGTTGAACAAATCAAACCACATGTTTGTTCATGGTTTACAGTATCAGATATTGAAAATTTAAGACGTGGTGGACGTATTTCAGCAACATCAGCATTTATTGCTAAAAATTTACGTATTAATCCAGTATTACATGTCAATGATGAAGGAAAGTTAATTGCTCGTTATAAAGTAATTGGACGTAAAAAATCAATCATTCGTCTAGTTGAAAAAATGAAAGAGACATTTGATGCAAGTTATGGAAACACTGTTTTTATTTCACACGGTGATTGTTTGGAAGATGCTTTGTTTTTGGAAAAACTATTAAAAGAAAAACTAAATGTAGAAGTTTCTATAATTAATTATGTTGGTCCAGTAATCGGAAGTCATTCTGGCCCAGGGACACTAGCATTATTCTTCTTTGGAAAAGAAAGATAATTGTAAAAGACTAAAAAAACTAACAAAATATGTTAGTTTTAAATAGTCTTTTTTTTATTTAATTGTTTGACTTGATGGAACATGTAATGGGATATTTTGATCAGAAGCGTGAGAAAATATTCTAACATTACGTTCAATAACAGTACCTGGTTTAATCACAACCCCTTTTCCGATGACATTAATACCGCTTGATAGCACTTTAGGGTTGTCAAGGTTTGGAGTATAATCATCACCACAACCAATAATTGAATGTTCACCGATATTTACATCTTTATCGATAATAGCATTTTCAATGCGACAATTTTTACCGATATAAACGTTGTTTAAGATAACAGAATGCTTAATTACAGCGCCATCTTCCACTACAACACCAGGACTTAAAACAGAATCGATAACTTCCCCTTTAATAATGGATCCATTAGAAATTAATGAGTTTTCTACTTCACAACAGCAACCAAATTGTACTGGTGGTAAGTCTTCACTTTTAGTATATATTTTCCAAGATTGATCATATAAATTTAAAGAAGAATTAGCGTTTTTACAATTGGCAAGCTCAATATTTGTTTCCATATATGAATCGTATGTTCCTACATCTTTCCAGTAATCATAAAATTCATAAGCATAAACATTTTTCTCACTAATTAATTGAGGAATAATGTGCATTCCAAAGTCTAATTCTTTTTCATTATGTTTTAAAAGTGATTCAATTAAAACATCAGTTTTAAAAACATAAATTCCCATCGAAGCTTTGTTTGATTTTGGATTTTTTGGTTTTTCAACAAATTTTTTTATTTTTAAATTTTCGTCAGTTTCTAAAATTCCAAATCGATTTGCTTCTTCAATTGGAACAATTTTAGCACAAATTGTCAAATCGGCATTTGTCTTTTCATGTTGCTCAATAACTTTTCGGTAATCCATTTTATAAATGTGATCTCCAGAAAGAATTAAGACATTTTTGGGATTATTACGTTTAATGAATTCAATATTTTTCTTAACAGCATCAGCTGTTCCTTCATACCAAAAGTTATGTGGTTGAAGAAGTGTAACCGATGAATCACGACGATCTAAATCCCATGGTTTACCAACACCAATATGTTCATTAAGCGAAAGTGGTAGATATTGCGTTAAAATTCCAATTTTATAAATCTGGGAATTACAGCAATTACTTAATGTGAAGTCGATAATGCGAAATTTACCTGCAAATGGAACAGCTGGTTTTGATCTTTTTTCTGATAAAATGTCTAAGCGTGTTCCGCGACCTCCGGCTAGAATTAAAGCTAAAGTATCCATTTTAAATCCTCCTAAATTATTTACTTAACAATTTTTTATATAGTTTTATGTATTCTTTAGAAGATGCATTCCAAGAGAAGTCTTGTTTCATTGCTTGTTGAACAAGATTTTTCCAAATATTTTTTTCTTTATATAGTAATATTGGTTTAAACATACATTCTTTTAGGTCATAAGCATCATAGTTTCTAAAGCTAAAACCAGTCCCCTTGTTTGTATATTTATTATATGGGATAACAGTATCTTTTAGACCTCCAGTTTCCCTAACTAATGGTAAAGTCCCATAACGCATTGCGATTAATTGACTCAATCCACAAGGCTCAAATTTGGATGGCATTAAAAAGACATCACAACTTGAATAAACTTTTTGAGCAATTTCTTCATTATATCCGATATAGCATGCCACACGACTTGGATATTGTTCGTGAAGATATCTAAAGAAATTTTCGTAATTAGAATTACCATTTCCCACAAAAATAAATTGGGCATCGCTATATGCTATAACTTCTAAAATGGCATCTTTTAAGATGTCAATTCCTTTTTGATCGACTAATCGGCTAACTAATCCAAATAAGATATTGTTATTTTTTTCTAAATTAAAATACTCTTGAAGATTATTTTTATTAAATTGTCGTGCTTTAATAAAGGCTTTGTCACTATAATTTTTGGCGATTAATGAATCAGTTTTAGGATTATAGATAATATCATCAATGCCATTTAAAATACCATAAAAATCATCATAACGATATTTTAAAACATTATTTAGACGATATCCGTAATAATCGGTTAAAACCTCTTCTTTATATGTAGGACTTACCGTAGTAATAATGTCACTTGACATAATTGCTGTTTTCATGAAGTTGATATTATTATCAAATTCTAAAACATCACTATAAGGACAATCCATAATGAAACTTAATGATTTTGGGAAAATCCCTTGATATTGAATATTGTGAATACTAAAAATAGTTTTAATATTAAGATTAGTATATTTAGTTTTTAGTAAATAAGGAATTAGACCAGTTTGCCAGTCATTTAAATGAATAATATCAATTTCGTTACTTATTTTAGGTAAGATTTTTAAAATGGCAAAATTGAAATAAGTAAATCTTTCCCCATCATTTACATAACCATATAAATTATCTAAATTAAAATATTCTTCGTTGTCAATAAAGTAGTAGTCAATATCATTTTGTTTTAAATGATGTAATCCAACATAAACATGTTTAAAACCTAAATCAACATAATCATATGCCATAAATGTTGTTTTATAATTTTGTTTAATTGTCTTATAAAGTGGTAGTACTACAGAAACATTAACATTTTGTGTTTTTAAAGCTTTTGGTAATGCCGAAATAACATCAGCTAATCCTCCCGTTTTGGCAAACGGATAACACTCGCTTGCAACCATTAAAATATTCATTTTTATCACCTCTCTATATTTTTATTATAACATAATAAAGCGGTTACACCAAATGAGATAAAAATTAAAAATTAAAATTTTTTCATTGATTATATTCCTATGAAATGGTATAATAAAAGAGTAAGCAAAAAATATCAAGATATTATTTTAGGAAGGACTATCAAATGGCAAGAAAATCATACCGAAAAACAAAGTTCCAATTTACTAAACCATTAGGATTACTAATTGCTTTTTTTGCAGTTATTTTAGTAGTGGGAATTATAACAGTTCAACCAACTAAAAAAGAACGTTTATATAATGCATTTATTGACGATAGTGGATCAAATATTTTAGAAGTAGATCACAATTTAGAAGAAGTTAATGTCAAACAATTAAAGAAACAAGTAGAAAGTGCTGAACAAGGAAAATATATATTTTTATTATATGGATCAGCTTCAAGTAGTGAAACAGTAAGTAATTTATCGGCTATTATGCAATATACAGAATATTTTGAAATTGAAACACTATACTTTTTAGATTCAACAAATTATTCAGCATCGGTTGACGATGATGGGAATACTGTAACTAAAATTGAAGATTCTACAGTTGGAAAACTAGCTAATGAAATTAATATTAAAGGAGTTACAGCTAAAGCTTTTTTACAAGCTCCAGGAATATTAGTATTTAAAAACAATGAATGTGTTTTCTCTTTTGCAGATTATTATAATGATGAAGATCAATTAACAGATGGATATACTGTTTTAAGCTTAACATTACAGGCTTTTAGTATCAATATTGAAGAAAAACCAATTGTTTAGAACAAGGACTTATTAATAGTCCTTTTCCTTTTTTAAAATATAAAAAGTAAAGGTGATAAGATGATTGAACAAATTAAAGGTAAAATTAAAGTATTATTAGAAGAATATTACTTAAAGGAATATAATTTAGAATTAAGTATTGCAGTTGAAGAACCAAAAAAACAAGGATTAGGTGATATTTCTGTACCGGTTTTCGCCGCTGTTAAAGCATTAAAAAAACCATTACCAGAATGTGTTAATGAAGTAGTTGAAATAATTAAAAATAATATTAAAGAAGTTGAAATGATTAATCCTACAGGTGGGTTTGTTAATATTTTATTAAATAAACAATTATTAAGTGAACAGATTATTAAAGAAGTTGTAAGCCAAGGAAGTAATTATGGGAACCGTCATTTTGGCGAAGGGAAAACATGTGTTTTAGATTATTCTTCACCAAATATCGCTAAAAGCTTTTCTATTGGACACTTAAGAAGTACGATGATTGGAAATTCATTAAAGTTAATTCATGAAAAATGTGGCTATAAAACAGTTGGAATTAACTATCTTGGAGATTGGGGTACACAATTTGGAAAAATGATTGTAGCCTATGAGTTATGGGGAGATAAAGATATAATCGATAAAGATCCAATTAATGAATTAACAAAGCTATATGTACGTTTTACAAATGAATCAAAATTAGATCCATCATTAGATGATAAAGCTCGTTATGCCTTCCGTCAAGTGGAATTAGGTGATGAAAAATACTTATCTTTATGGAAATGGATTCGCGAAGAATCATTAAAAGAATCAAAACAAATTTATGATTTATTAAATATTAGCTTTGATTCATACCGTGGAGAAGCATATTATAATGATAAGATGGATGCAGTTGTTGCTGAACTTGAAGCTAAGCACTTGTTAAAAGAAGATAATGGGGCAATGATCGTTGATTTAGGTGAGGATAAAGTTCCGGCATTAATTAAGCGTGCTGATGGTGGGTCTTTATATATTACACGTGATTTAGCGGCAATTTTCGATCGTATGAAAGATTATAATTTTGATTTAGCATTATATGTTGTAGGAAATGAACAACGCCTTCATTTTGAACAATTAAAAAGCGTATTAACATTAATGGGATATGATTATGGAAATCGTATTTCACATGTTAATTTCGGTTTAGTTTTACAAAATGGTAAAAAAATGTCAACGCGTACTGGAAATGTTGTAAAATTGTATGATGTTTTAGAACAAGCAATTAAAATTGCATATGAAGCTATTGAATCAAAAAATCCAACTCTTGAAAATAAAGAAGATATCGCTCGAAAAGTAGGAGTTGGTGCGGTTGTATTTAATGATTTAAAAAATCATCGAACTTTAGATGTTGAATTTGATTTAAATCAAATGGTAAAATTTGAAGGACAAACTGGACCTTATTTACAATATTCAAGTGTAAGAATTGCTTCAATTATCAATGGACAAACTTTTGATGTAAATAACATGAACAAAGAAATTATGTTAAAAGATCATTATTTTGAATTAGTTAAATCTATTAGTCAATTTGGAGCGGTTGTTGAACGTGCTTGTGTTGAACGTTTAACTAGTATTATTGCTAAATACTTATTGTCATTAGCCCAATTATTTAATAAATTCTATGCTATTGAACGTATTAATGTTGAAGATGAACAAATTAGAAATACTAATTTTGCATTAGCTAGCTGTGTTAGAACAATATTAAATGAAGGAATGCGTTTATTGGGTATCGAATATCTTGATAGAATGTAATAAAGAATTATTGACAAATCTATTTTTTTCTTATAAAATAGTTTTGTCTATGCCACTGTGGCGAAATTGGTATACGCACGTGACTCAAAATCACGCGAAGAAATTCATGCCGGTTCGAGTCCGGCCAGTGGCACCA
>CALVBA010000009.1 GCA_944325695.1 uncultured Anaeroplasmataceae bacterium | reverse complement strand
AACTTAATTTCATAATAAAACCCCATAAGTCTTTCTAGTATTTTCTACTAGTCCAACTTATGGGGTTCAGTATACTTCTGGGGTTTTTCTATTATTTGATTTCGTCTTCAATAAATTTAACTAAGTCACCAACTGTTTTTAAATTTTGAGTAACTTCATCAACAATTGAAATGTCAAATTCATCTTCTAATGCCATGATAACTTCAACAGCATCTAATGAATCAGCACCTAAGTCATCTTTTAAATTTGCTTCTAAAACTACTTTATCTTCACTAATTTTTAGTTCATGACAAATAATTTCTCTAACTTTTTCAAAAACCATTTTCATTTTCTCCTTTAATTTTATATATTTAATTATAACAAATCAAAAATAAAATTGCAAACTAATCCATAAATGCTACCATTATATCTTGATTATCATATTGAAAAGTTACAAATGCATTGTTTAAATTACCTTTATTACTAATAATAACTTTTTTTGTATTAACTTGATAGTGATATTCTTCATTATGAATTAATTTAGCAAATATTTCATAACCATTAACACTATTTACAAAATTTAACAAATCCATATAATACGGTTTAGGTAGACAAAATATAATATCCACAACATCAAGATTATCTTTATTATAGTAAATATCAAAATATGTTTTTTTTATATTCAATTTTTTAATTAAACATGATATTACATCAATTAATTTTGGTTCAACATCTATACTAAACTGATTATTTTCTTCCGTCATTTTATATAAAATATTACTTTTTTCATCGATTAAACCGATTAACCTTTTATTAAAAAAATTATTTTTTATCATAAAATTCGTACTCTTAAAAAAGCGTTTATCGTAAATTTGATTAATTTGATATTGTTCAATTCCACTATTAATCGCAAAATCACGTTTTAAACTACATGCTAAATCATATAGGGATTCATCTAAACACTCTAAACGATTAATAATCTTATGTTCAAATAAGAAATTTCCTAATTCCATTAACAATTGTTCATAACTACTAAACTGCTTAATACCATGATCATAAATAACATCAAAATACTTTCCAACTCTTATTGTTATTAAAACATCATCATTAAAATATTTAACTAAATTAATGTATGTTTTATCTAATTGTTTACATATAATAATTAAATTCATTAGTTATTCCTTAAACTTTCGTATAATAAAATAGCACAAATTGTTTTAGCATCACAAATAGTATTATCCAAAATAAGCTTTTTAGCTTCTGATAAAGGCATCTTTACTAATGCAATTTCTTCATCTTCATCAAAATTTGTTTTTCCATCAATAAAATCATTCGCATAGTAGATATGAATGCAACGCGAATCACTTCCAGGGGTTGGATAAATTTCCCCTAATTTTTTTAAATTTAAAGGTATTAACCCTGTTTCTTCTTCCATTTCACGATATGCTGCAGTAAGGGGATCTTCATCTTCAAGAAATTTTCCAGCAGGAATTTCTAAATTATCCTTACCAATACCATGTCGAAACTGCTTAACAAGATAAACATTTTCAAAATTATCAACAAGTAAAACTGCACTTGCTCCTTTATGCAGACGTTCAATTGTTTCCCTTGTAACTACTTTCCCTGAACTAAGTTCAACAACTTCTTCATTGACATTATAATTCTTACCACGATATAACATTTTTTTACTCAATAGTTTTTCCATCATAATATCTCCTTTAACAAAAAAGCCCTTTACAAGGCTTTTTATTTAATATAGTGTAATTGTAATGTATCTGTTGCTTTTTCACCAATAGCACTTGATCCTGTTAAAACAACTACATCCCCTTTTTCAACAATTTTACTTTCTAAAGCTAATGCTAAGTTATTTCTAAAAATATCATCTGTCGTATTTTGTTCTTCGGCTAAAATTGGATATACATTCCATGCTAGATTTAATTGACGACATGCTTTTTTATCTAAAACACAAGCAATTATTGGACATTCAGGTCGATAATTAGCTAACTGAAATGCCGTTTTACCATATCTTGAACCACAAATAATGGCTTTACTATCTACTTGAAATGAAGCATTTACTGCCGCATTACAAATCGATGATAAAAATCCATTCCCTAAATCTAGGTTTGATGTGTAGAAACGATTTTTATAATTAATTGAACTTTCAGATGCAATAGCAATATCACTCATCGCCTTAACAGCTTCAATCGGATATTTTCCAGCTGCCGTTTCTCCGCTTAACATAATAGCTGTTGTTCGATCATATATCGCATTGGCAACATCACTAACTTCAGCACGTGTTGGACGCGGATTGCTAGTCATTGATTCTAACATTTGTGTAGCCGTTATAACTTGTTTTCCTTGTTTATAACAACGACTAATCATATCTTTTTGAATGGCTGGTAAATCTTTAAATGGCACTTCAACTCCCATATCACCACGGGCTACCATAATTCCATCACTCAAATCGATAATTTTTCCTAAATGGGCAATTCCAGATGTGTTTTCAATTTTAGAGATAATTTTTATATCCTCTCCGCCATTGGCTTTCAAAAATTCACGTAAATCGATGACATCTTGTGCAGTTCTAACAAATGAGGCTGCAATATAATCAATGTCGTTAGCAATTCCAAATAACAAATCTTTTTTATCATTTTCAGATAAATAATCCATTTCAACAATGACATTAGGAATATTAATTGATTTTTTATCCTTTAATACGCCATCATTTAAAACTTTACATAATACATCTTTATCGATAATCTCTTGAACTTCTAGGCTAACTTTTCCATCATCAACTAAAATTTTAGTCCCAACTTTAACATTATAAGCTAATTTATCAAAAGATAATCCTACTTTATGCTTTGTACCAATTAAATCCTTATCCGAAGATAAAGTGATTAAATCACCTGTTTTAACTTCAATTTTTCCATCTTCAAAGTTTCTTAAACGGATTTCTGGTCCCTTTGTATCAAGCAATATTGGAAGATTAATTCCTAACTTATCACGAACTTTTTTTACACGATTAATGCGAACTAATTGTTCTTCATGTGTACCGTGACTAAAATTTAATCGCGCACAATCCATCCCGTTTTGAATAAGTTGTTCTAACATTTCTTCGCTATCAACGCTTGGTCCTAACGTACAAATAATTTTTGTTTTTCTCATAAATACACTTCCATTTCTTTTTTATATGATACCACATTAAAAGTTAAAAATAAATTCATTTTAGATTTTTACAAAAATTAACACATTTTTCAAAAAAATTTACCATAATTATTATAATAATACTGTATGCAAAAACTTTATTATATTCGATATTATTGATAGCACTAGCAATTTCCTTGCCAAAGGATAAAGGGGTTTGACATAAAAATTCACTACTTATTAAAACCTTAATTCCTAAGCCTATCATCTGCATGACAGCTACTTTAATATAAGATATAATTAATGGTAAATAAACATTAAAAATAATTTTTAAATTTATGGGACTATCCAATTGGTAAACAGCGATTAGTTCTTCATCAATATTTTTAATACCATCATATGTCGCTTGAAAAATTAATGGTAATAAAACTAAAATAGTAATCACATAAGGGGTTATTCTATACCCTAAAAAAATAAAAACGATCATTACTAAGCAGACAAATGGTAAACTTTTAAAAATATTCATATATGGACGAAGAAAAAGATAAAATGAATTCCATAATGCAGAAATTAATCCTAAAACTAATCCAAAAATAAAAGAAATAACAAAACATAATATAAACCTTAAAATAGTAAAAAAGAGGATCTTAAAAAAACTAATTGATATTAAAATATCCAATAATGTTGTTAAAACAAGATTAATATGTGGAAATAATAATTCATTATTAATTACTTTATAAAATAAAAAATATAATCCAATTAATGAAATAATCGATAAAATTTTGATTTTAATAGTAGAAGTTTTCATCTGGTAATTTATTTCCTATAAATCCTAAGTTATCTTTAAACATCTCTTCGAATATAACCTGGCAACTTTTTCCTTCAAGATAACGAACATTACATCCACTAATCGCATTTACTAAAACTTCTTTTTTAGGTAATCCAATAGCTAATTTTTCAGCTAATTTAGCCGCTTGATCTTTATCTTCATTTACTAAATTACATGACTTTTCTAAAGCATTTAAATATTTATTTACTGTTTTAATATCTTTAGAAATCGTATTTTTATTTACAAATACAGCTGCTTGAATATATGCATTTTCTCCGTATAAAGTTTGACAGTCTAATATTTTAACTTCTTTTGCAGTAACTTGTTTTAATGCTGATAAAACTGGTTCTGCTAATAAATAAATTTTATTACTATCTACTAAAAATTCTTTTTTAACATCATCTACCGAAACAACATAGCGAACATTAGGAGAAAGATTATATTTTTGAAAAATAGTTTTTATAATCATATCATTAACTGTGTTTTCTCCAAATAAAACAACATCATAATCGTTTAAATCCATAATATCAAAATCAATTTCTAATGTCGTTGCAAAATATAAATTACCAAAAGTAACACCTGCTGCCAATTTATATTTAGCATTATTGTTATAAAATTTTGCCCCTAAATTAACTGGTGCATAAATAAAATCGTAATCATCGCTATTAAAAGCTGCTTGTAAAGCTTGTGCTCCAGAAACATATGTTGTATTGACATTATTTTGATTTTCATCGACAAAAATTTGTGATAATGCTGGTGCTCCATTAGGTACAATAACATTTAAGTCTTTAGAATCATTACCACATCCTGTTAGTAAAAATAAAAAAAAGGTTACAACTATTCCTATTATTTTCATTTTAATACATCACTATCCTTAATCCATAATTTAATTCTTCCGTAATTTTTAATTTTTCATCATAAAATGATTGAGCTTTATATATACCACCAACTAAATAACAAATCGATTTTAAATTCAATTTATAAATAAGTTTCATTTTGTGTTGTTCTTTTTTAGATATATAACCTACATGCTGAAACTCGTTATTTAATTTCAAATATACTTTGTAACATAATTCATCATCAAACAGACCCTCTTTAATTAATACATCTGCAATTGGTTGTTCAGAAACTTCACCAATCATCAAACCTAAATCCATAATTTCTTTATCGGTCAATCCTTTATAAGGAGTGAAATTACCATTTTTTAGGTTTTCATCTTTAATTTTTTTTAAAATTTGTTGAATTTCTTTTCCATCTTCGTTTTTAAATGTTGTGCCAACAACTAAAAAATCTTGAATCTTACTCATATAAACACCCCAAATTCTTTTAAACAATTATAACTTTATTATACCACTTTTTTAAAATTTGTTGAATTTCTTTTCCATCTTCGTTTTTAAATGTTGTGCCAACAACTAAAAAATCTTGAATCTTACTCATATAAACACCCCAAATTCTTTTAAACAATTATAACTTTATTATACCACTTTTTTAAAATTTAGTTCTATTAATTAAAAATACTTCTAAGAATTTATCTTAGAAGTATCTTTTGTTATTTAATTAATTCTTTAAAACATGAAACTTTATCTAATTTTTCCCATGGAAGTTCAATATCAGTTCTTCCGAAATGTCCATAAGCAGCTGTTTTAGCGTAAATAGGACGTTTTAAATCTAGTGTATCAATAATTCCTTTTGGTGTTAAATTAAAGTTTTCACGAATAACACGACTAATATCTGAGCTTAAAACATTAGAAGTATTAAATGTATCAACCATGATTGAAGTTGGTTCAGCAACACCGATTGCATATGATAATTGAATTTCACATTTTTTCGCAATACCACTTGCAACAATATTTTTAGCAATATAACGAGCCATATAAGCTGCACTACGGTCTACTTTAGATGGGTCTTTACCGCTGAAAGCACCTCCACCGTGACGTGATGCTCCACCATATGTATCGACAATAATTTTTCTTCCTGTTAAACCACTATCACCAGCTGGACCTCCAATAACAAAACGTCCTGTTGGATTAACCAAGATCTTTGTTTTAGCATCAATTAAATATGCAGGTACTACTTCATTAATAACATGTTTGATTAAATCTTGTTTAATTTGTTCTTGTGTAACATCTTCTGAATGTTGTGTAGAAATTAAAATTGTATCAATTCTTTCGATAATTCCTTCATTATTGTATTCCACAGTCACTTGTGTTTTCCCATCAGGACGAAGATATCCTAAAATATTTTCTTTGCGAACAACAGATAAACGACGAGCTAAGCGGTGAGATAATGATAATGCTAAAGGCATTAATTCTTCTGTTTCATCACAAGCATAACCAAACATAATTCCTTGATCTCCAGCACCTTGTTCATGAACATCATCATCAACTCCCATAGCGATATCTGGTGATTGTTTATGTAATGATGATAATACCGCTAAGTTTTCAGCATCAAATCCAAATTTTCCACGAACATATCCAATTTCTTTTACTTTATTACGCACAAGTTCTTGAATATCAATATTCGCTTTTGTAGTTATTTCACCAACTACCATTACTAATCCTGTTGTACAAACTGTTTCACAAGCTACACGACCGTTTGGGTCTTGTTCTAAGATAGCATCTAAAACCGCATCACTAATTTGATCACAAATCTTATCAGGATGTCCTTCAGTTACAGATTCTGATGTAAATAAATATCTATCCATTATAATACCTCCTTAATAGCTTTACATAATTGATCAGTACAACTTGTCGGTCTAATTCCGCAGGTATTTCCTTCTAAAATAGCGACAATTTTTGTTAATTCTTGACCTTCAACTAGTTTTGAAATGGCTTTTAAATTACCATTGCAACCACCTAAAAATTCCACATTATAAATTTTTCCATCTTCATAATCAAAAGAAATATTACGGGCACAAACACCATTAGTTTTAAATGTATGATGATTCATCATATTACCTCCTTGTTTATTAAATAAAAAAGCCTTCAATAAGAAGGCTTATATATTTAACCTCTTATTGTTAGGGAAATCCCTCTTACCTAAAGCACCTAATTTAAGTAGGTTGCTGCTAAATCATCGGTGGTTAACCTCCTTAGCTCGAAATAAGATTTACTATTAATTTTTATTCCTTAAAGGATTATAAACTATCCGTTTCAATTTGTCAATTGATTTAATAGTTATTTATTAAATAAATTAACAAAATCATTAATTGTCGATGTTTTCTTGTAAACATCACCAGCAATATAATAAACGTTCATCTCTTTTAAAATCATTAATTCTTCTGGTACGACATCGTCATAAACAAATTTAATTCCATAATTTTCAACAAATGACTTTATTTGCACTAAATACATTTGTTTTTTAGCATCAGATAAATTATGTAGATGTGGATGTTTAAAATATTTTACTCGATATTCTAAAGCATCATCAATATTACCTACCATCAAAGTATATCCATTTTTGACTAAAATTTCCACTTTTTCACGATTCAACACATCAATTTTAAACATTAAATTTAATATAAGAGCTTCTTTTGGAATACCAAATTTTTTTAAATAAGCTTCTACAAAAACTAAAAATTTACTATTTTGGAAAGTCTTTTCATGAATATCAATTGCAACTTTAAATAATTTACCTGTTTTTTTATAAAGTTCATATGCTTGTTCAATAACCTTAGTAGCGACATAAGTATCAATATAAAAATGCATATTTCTCTTTTCTACAACTTCTTGTAAAATTTTCTCATCAACAACATAATTAGATAGTGAAAAAGATGCTTTATAATATTCAACTTGATTTGATCGAATATTAACTGTTTGTTTATAATTTATAGAAAGCATATTATGATCAATTGCATCACTTAAAAAGCTAACTAACCCTTGTTCATAATAGGCTTTTTTGTACTCTTCTAATGAAAAACTCTTAATAATACTTTGAACTTGGGATTCTTCCTTCGCTTTTTTTAAAGCAAAAAAAGCAAAAGTTAATAACTTATCTTCATCAATTTTATCAGTTAAAGAATATTTGGCAATTCCTGAACTGAAAGATAATTTGACATTTCGCGTTAACTTAACAACATTTTGTTCTAAATAATTAATTATTTTTAAGACGTGATTGACGATTGTCCTTTTGTCCACGCTATCTTTAATTATCAATCCAAATGTACCATTGTCGATATAATAAGCATTACATAAATCAATTGTTGCATCTTTTAAAGCTCTTGACACATTACTTAAAAGATCACTTGCAAACTCATATCCATATAAATCTAGATACATTGAATAATCATTTATATCTACTAATATTAAAGTAAATTTAAGGTTTCCTAAATAACTTTCCAAATCAATTAACAATTTATTTTTATTCAAAAGTCCTGTAAGTTTATCTTTATATAGATCCTGTTCTAAATTGTTAATTGTTAAAGAATCTTTTGTCTTATCGCGCATGAAAGAAAAAATTTTATGATTAGTATCTTTATATAATAGATCCTCAATCAAACACCCTTGAATACTATACTCTAGTTTTAAATAACTATCTGGAAGCATTTGAAGTAACTTAGTATCATAATGGAAATTGTCATCTATAATTAACATATTGTAATCATTTAATGAAATATTTTCGGAAATATTAAATTTTTGTTGAGCATTTTCAGAAACAAAAATATGATCATCATAAATAATTTTATATCCACTATAAAAATGATCTAGTAAATTTAAATAGGCATTTGATAAGGAATCCTTTAAAAAATAATCTTCTTGGTTGATAATATAAAATTGTAGAATTACCGCAAAGCGTTTTAAATCATATAATATGTCATCATTAATATCATCTTCAATCAAGTAAAACCCTATTATATATTGCATGATATCACCTAAAATAATAGGAATTCCAACAAAAGCTTTTTTAAAGACTAAATCATAAACTTTTCCGGTTAACAAATCAATATTATAAAATGTCTTAGCACAATTTTTAAAAATAATGATTTCATCTTCGATACTAACTTTACTAAATGGTGTTTTAGCAAATAAGTCTTTTGTAAAAATTTTATCATACACGCGAGTTTGCTTGTAGTGATGACCTTTATAGTTTTCAGTATTGATTACAACAAACTCAGAAACTTTTGTTTTATCTTCTAAAGCTATTCCTAAATTACGAATAATATCGCGCAATTTATTATTAAGATTTCCTGATAATAGTGTTTTTAAAAATTCTAAATTATTATCAAAAGTAAAACTTTCTTGCATGCTTAATGTATTTTGATGACTTACAAATACATCTTCAAAATTAATATCTTCATATTTAACATCTTCATTAAAATCTAACTTATAATCATCAACATTAATATCATTTTCTAAAATTGGCATATGTGTAATAAAATCTTCATCATTATTCAGCACTACATCTAAAGTAACTTCTTGTGCTTCTTCATCGACTTCTTTAATTAAACGACGTAATTCATCCTCACTTAATCGCGTATATGTTTCCTTGATTAAATCATTATATGTCTGCATTGTTTTTTCAGATGCGTGGATAAAATCATTTTGTTTCAACTTTTTGATTGTTAAAATTTCTTTATAATTATTTTCCTCTAAATAAATTCTCATCAAGAAATTATATGCTTTTAAACTAACTTCAGTATCCATTGTTTTGGATATTAACTCTAAGAAACAATCTTTTGCTTGCTTGAAATTTCCTAACTTAAAATTAATGAATCCTTCATTATATAATCCACTATTATATTCTTCTTTATACCCGTTTTGTAAGCATAGTTCTTTGTAACGTGGAACAAGTTCTAAATAGCTTTCATAATCTCTATTTGCATAATACTTTTCAATTACGATTGTGATGATACTAAATTGTTCTTGAATCGAAATATTACATTTAGACAATTCTAATAAATGGGCAATTTCTAATTCTTCACTCTTAATTACTTCGGCATATCGCACCATATTTTTGTGGTATAGATAAACATCATTATTTAAATTATATAATTCATCAATGCAATTTAAAGCTTCTTCATTATAACTATGTTCTAAAAACAAAAGGACAAGTTTCGATAAAAAATATGCTTTGTAATGATCTTCTAATTGTTTATCATAGATTTTTTCAATTGTGGAAAAAGCGTAATTTTTTCTACTTAATGTTAAAAAAAGGTCAATTAGTTTTAACCCTACATTTAAATAATCAACATCTACAAGATGATGCTCGTCTAAATATGCTTCTAGTTTAACAATACTACTATCTTCATTTTCTAAATTTAATAAAACACTAGCGTCCACAAAAACACATCCTATCTAACAGCCATTGGTATTCTTTTTTGATTATGATAAAAACTAATATCGTTATCTTCTAACATAGCATAATAACCGTCTTTAAAACTTCCTGGATTAATAAAGTAGATTCCACTTTCATAAGAATAAAAAGGAATGTGTGTATGTCCAAATAAAGTATAATCAGAGGCAACTTCTAGCGACTTATAATATATTTTATTTAATGTTTCTTTCACATTGTAGTGATGTCCATGAGTTAAAAAAAATCTTTTACCTAAATAGTTATCAACTATTTCAAGCGGGTAAAAGTTGGCATCACAATTTCCCCTTACAATCCATTTTGGAACATTTAATTCCTCTAAACTACAGCAACAATCCCCTAAAACCATTAAAAGATCGATTTCTTTAATCAAATGTTTTAAATCATCTTTTTTACCGTGTAAATCACTTATGATTAAAATACGCATCTAAATCCTTCTTTAACTCAAAAAAAGCCTTTGCTCGATGAGAAATTTTATTTTTTTCTTCTAATGAAATTTCAGATGAATATTTATCATACTCTTTTAAATAAAAGACTTTATCATACCCAAACCCATAATCACCTTTTATTTCATAACCTATCTCACCTTCAAGTACTCCTCGATATAGCTTGTATTGATTATCTGAAACATATAAACAAATTGCTGCTTCAAAATAAGCTCTTCGATCTTTTACATCTTTCATTTCTTCAAGTAGTTTTTGATTGTTTGCTAAATCGCCTTTACCACTGTAACGAGCTGAATAAATTCCAGGACGTAGATTAAGGGCATAAACACATAATCCTGAATCATCTGCTATAACGGGAATATGATATTTTTTATAAATCGTTTCAGCTTTAATTAAGGCATTATCATAAAAAGTTTGTCCTTCTTCTACAATCTCATCTGCAAAATTCACGTTATCTAAAGATAAAACTTCACAATTAAAATCTTTAAATAATTCTTTAAATTCGTTTATTTTTCCTTGGTTCTTTGAAGCAATAATAACCTTTTTCATACCATCAATCCTTTTTTATAATATTCTATCACAAATATTGTTTTTTTTAAAGGTCAATTACATTTACTTTTCCATTTGTAATGATATTGATTCGTTTTAAATCATAATTATTTAATAAAAATGTTTCTTTTAAACATTTTAAACTGATATCTAAATTATCAAGTGAATAGGAATCATTAAAATATAAAATAAGTTTTTTTCCATCAAGATCATAATTTAATAATTTAACCTTTTCATTTAAAGGAGAGTAGTATCCCAAAGGTAAGCCATTTTTTTTACATGTTAAATAATCAATAATACCTTCTATTGAAAACTCATCTTCAATTAAAACTTTTTTATATTGATTATCTGCATTTAATAAGCAAACCTCATATTTATAATAACTAGTAATTTGAAATTTTATATCATTTTCTAATTTATAACCTTCTGGAATAAAAGTTAATAGTAAAAAAATTATAACAATTACACCAAGTAATCCTCTTTTTATGTTATCACCTATCACATTTTATGTCTTTTATCTTTAAAATATGATATAATTAAATAAATACAATTTTATATCTATTGTATCAAATATAAAAATGAAAGGAGAACTACTATAAGGTAGTAAATAATTATATGAAAAACGAAGAATATCAATTAGTCCATGAAGAAAAAAAACATGCGATTATTTCTATCAGTAGTTATATTGCTATTTTTTATTTAATATCAGCTTTTATTGCTACATTAACCGTTAATTTTGCCACTTCATATTACGACACGACAATCGAGCAATTACAACATTTTTTATCGACAATCGATAAGCTTGACTTAAATAGTTTTGTCGTTACACCAGTATCAATGACATACCTAATGTATAATGCATTAACTAATTTAACAACATATATTGTTTTAATTATTACATTATTATTAATAAATTTTCAATATATTATTAATGCAATTAAAGATTTCTTTAAAAACTTTGTCAAATATACAACATACGGTTTTTTATCTTTTGTCATTTATTACATTGCAAGCATTATCATCTCACTTCTTATTCAATCTTTAAAAATTGAAAGTTCAGCTCAGAATCAAGTTTTGTTAGAATTAATGATCAAAAATGGTTTCTTAATCATAACATTTATTTCTGCAGTTGTGATTGGACCACTGGTAGAAGAATTAATTTTTAGAAAAAGTATTTTTAATTTAATCCAAAATGATAAGATTGCTATTGTTGTTTCTAGCTTAGTTTTCGGAGCTATCCACTTATTATCATCTATCGGTAGCGGATATAGCTTTTTAGAAATTATTATCTTAACAATACCTTATATTTTATTTGGATTTATCTTTGCTATTTTATATGTTAAATGCAACAAAAATATTTTACCTTCTACAGCTGTACACATTATCATAAATGCTTTAAGCGTTTTTATTATTTATTTTAGCTAAAAAAAAGACATGACCGTTAAAAGTCGTGTCTTTTTATATTGTAATAAAATTATTTAACTGCATCTTTTAATGTTTTTCCAGCTCTAAATGCTGGAGTATTTTGTGCAGGAATACTAATATCTTCACCAGTTCTTGGATTGTGTCCCTTGCGAGCAATTCTTTGGCGAACTTCAAATGTTCCGAATCCGGAAATAACTACTTTTTCACCATTTTCTAAAGTTTCTTGAATTGTTGCTAAAAACATATCAAAAATATCTTCTGCTGTTTTTTTAGTAACTTCAGCTTTTTCAGCAACGATTGAAACTAATTCATTTTTGTTCATATAAAATCCTCCTAAAACGATTATATGCTCTAATTATATCGTATTTTAGCTTTTTTTACAATACTTTTTATTTTTTTAACTTATTATACGTTTTGTCTTATTAGATATAAGAATAAAAATGACTACCAATTTGTAGTCATTTTAATTTTAAAGAATATTGAACTTAAAATAATAATCATCTTTTTATAAAATAATTGCAATTAAGCCACCATTACCCTCATTGATTACTTTTTCTAATGTATCTTTTAATTTTAGTTTAGCTTTATCTGGGAACTTCGATATTTTGGCAATCATTCCATCATTAATAACTTCACTTAACTTACGACCAAATATTTCTTCATTCCAAACATTCTTTAAATCTTGTTTATTCGAAACTAACGAATCAATTAGAATTTTCGATTGTTCTAAAGAACCTATAATAGGTTCAAAATTTGAAGTAACATCAACACTAATCATATGAATCATCTTACCTTTAGCGGTTAATTTCACACCATAACGCCCACTTTGCTTAATAACTTCTGGTGTTTCAAGTTCTAAGTCTTTAATTATCGGATAAGCAATTCCATATCCTGTTTTATCAACACTTATTAATGCTTGTTTATATTTATCATAAACCTCTTTCGCATCGATAAATTCCTGTAATAAAGCTAAGAATCCTGCCTTTGTATCGATATTACTTCCTAAAAGATCATTAATGATTTGCTCATATACATCATCGTTAATATAAATATTTAAGATGCACGAACTATACAAATCATCTAAATCACTGATTTCGACTCCATCAACATATGGGATTTCTTCAAGACTTTCTTTAATCTTTTGGATATCTTTATATTTAGTAAATTCTTTACTAATATTTAAAATAGCATCATCTAATGTTTTTTTCACTGGATAATCAGGCTTTAAAGAGTTAATATAATCAGGTAGTGTCATCGTTAATTTGGCAATTGGAAATTCTTGTAGTGCATTATTTAAAACAGCATCAATATCCTTTTCTTTGATATTTAATACATCTAATGCCATAACTTTTACTTCATATTGTGTTTCTAAATCATTAACTAATCTGATTGTTTCTTCATCATAGGGCTTTGATGTATTTAAAACAACAACAAATGGTTTATCTAAACTCTTTAATTCATTAATGATTTCATCTTCTACTAAAGCATAATCACTTCTACTAAATTCTCCAAAACTACCATCAGATGTAATCATTATTCCAACTGTAGAATGATTTAAGATTACTTTTCTAGTTCCTATTTCCGCTGCTTCTTTAAATGGAATCTCTTCTTCAAACCATGGTGTTTTAACCATTCTAGGTCCATCTTCCGTAAAATGTCCTGTGGCATTAGGAATTAAAAATCCAACACAATCAACTAATCGTACATTCATCAATAAATCATCAAACACATTTACACTAACCGCTTGGCTAGGAATAAATTTGGGTTCAACTGTCATAATTTGTTTTCCTTGAGCACTTTGTGGTAAATCATCTAATATTTTATTTTTGGTATATTCATCTTTGATAAAAGGAAGGATTTTTTCTTTAAAAAACTTATTTATAAAACTCGATTTCCCACTTCTAACACTACCAACTACTCCAATATATACCTCACCATCTGTCCGTCTAATAAAATTTTGCATTATTTTATCATTCATCATTATCACCTTTACCTTATGGTATAATTATATGTTTGATAGCTATTAATATGCCTATTTTATAATAATTCTAATAACGACGGGCTAATTCCTTCTTCCTTTATTTTTTGAATTATTTTATTTTCTAACTCTAATGAAACTTCTTTATCAATTACTTTAGAAATGTTGCTTATTAAATTACGAATCTCATCTTCACTTTCTAAATTCACATTTTTAACTAAATCAACTAAGGCAAATATTTGATTATTATCGATATTTTTCATTTGTAATAATGCCATAACCTTTGCAATATTCATCAATTTGATTCCTCCCTTTAATACTATATGACAAATGTATTAAAAGGTTAAATAAATTTTACAAAAAACATAAACATCTATATATTTTCTATAAGAAAGTATATTATATTAAACAATAGGTTTTATTATATTTAAATCTTTATTATCCAATATTATTACTTAATAAAAGTTTTATTTAGTTATACCTAATATTTTTATATAAAAAAGGCATAGTTTTTCCTATGCCTTACTCACTTTTTAATTCACGATTGATTAATGATTTAATCATATCTTCAACTTTTTCACCTTCAAATAATGTACGATAAGCTGCTTCAATTAACGGTAATTCAATTTTATATTCGTTAATTAAATCATGACAAGCAACAATTGTACGCACACCCTCAACAACCATTTTCGAGTTTTTAATAACATCATCTACATTTTGACCTTGTCCGATTTTTTTACCAGCTTGAAAATTACGGCTATTTTCTGAGCTAGCTGTAACAATTAAATCACCAATTCCCGTAAGTCCAAAAGCTGTTTCTTTTTTACCACCCATAATTTCAACAACTTTGATAATTTCTAAAATACCACGACTAATTAAAGCAGCACGGGCATTTTCTCCTAGACCAAATCCAGTTGAAATACCACTTACAACAGCAATTGCATTTTTAATTGCTCCTCCAACTTCCACTCCACATACATCATTTGATGTATAAACACGTAAGTAATTTTCATTGTGAAATAAATGTTGAACTTCTTGAGCTAATTGCATATTATCACTTGCTGCGACAAGTAATGTTATTTTACGAAGAACTAATTCTTCTGCATGACTAGGTCCTGATAAACATGCATATCCTTTAACATAATTAGGATCTATAACCTCAGAAACAATTTGACTTACACGTTTTAAAGTATTTGGTTCAATACCTTTTGAGACATTAATAAATATTTTAGGTTCTTTAATGATTTGACTAATTTCTTCTAAAACTTGACGCATAAATTTTGTTGGAACCGCTAATATAATATATTCTGCAAAATCAATAGCTTCTTTTAAATCCGTTGTAGCTTTTAATTTATCTGTTAATTTAACTTCTAAAAACGGATGGCTTCCATCTTTATTTATTCCATTTACAACGTCTAGAGCAATATCACGTATTAAAACATCATTTCCATTATCGCATAATACTTGTCCTAAAGTAGCTCCCCATGAGCCACCACCAATAATAGCTACATTCATAATTAATCACGCTTTCTTAATAATAATTTAATTGGTGTACCATCAAAATCAAAGGCCTTACGGAATTGATTTTCTAAATAACGATGGTACGAAAAATGCACAAAATTTGGATCATTAACAAAAAGCGTAAATGTTGGTGGCATTACAGCAACTTGAGCAGCATATAAAAATTTAGCTTTTCCATGATTAAATTCGCTTGTCGGATTCATTGCAACAGCATCAGCTAAAACATCGTTTAGAACGCTAGTTGAAACTCGACGATTATATGCTTCAAAACATTTATCAATTACAGGGAAAATCGTGTGAATACGTTTATTATCTTTAGCACTTACAAAAACAATTGGTGCAAATGATAAAAATTTGAATTCACGACGGATTTTGTCGACCCATTCTTGCATCGTTTTTTCATTTTTATCAATTGTATCCCACTTATTAACAACAATAATTGTCGCTTTTGAAGCTTCTTCGACATATTGATAAACATTTTTATCCTGTTCGATAATTCCTTCTTCCGCATTTAAAACAAGTAACACAATATCGCTACGATCAATAGCATCTAAAGAACGAATTACAGAATATTTTTCAGCATTTTCATAAATTTTTCCACGTTTTCTGATTCCAGCTGTATCTATAACAACATATTTTTTACCATCTCTAGTAAATTCAGTATCAATTGAGTCGCGCGTAGTTCCTGCAATATCTGAAACAATTACGCGTTCTTGCCCTAAAATGACATTTGTTAGTGATGATTTTCCGACATTTGGTCTTCCTATTAATGAAAAACGTAAATGTCCATCGTGTTTTGGTTCTTCTTTTTTTGGTAATACTTTAATCACCGCATCTAGCAAATCTCCAACACCAATTCCGTGATTTGAAGAAACAGCTATTGGTTCTCCCAATCCTAAAGCATAAAATTCATAAAGCATATCAACAAATTTTTTATCATCAACTTTATTAACAGCTAATACAATTGGTTTATCTGTTTTATATAATAATTTAGCAACGTATTCATCGTTATCTGTAACACCATTTCGACAATCTACAACACAAATAATTACATCAGCCTCATCCATCGCAATTTGCGCTTGTTGCTTGATTTCTTCTAAGAATGGTGCATCTTTAATTTCAATTCCTCCGGTATCGATTAAATTAAAACCGACTCCTAACCATTCTGCTTTTGCATATATTCTATCGCGTGTTACCCCCGGTTGATCATCTGTAATGGATAAACGTTGTCCAATAATACGATTAAATAATGTAGACTTCCCAACATTAGGACGTCCAACAATCGCAACGCGTGGTAGCATATAATCACCTATTTTCTTTTTAAATTTTGTAATAAATCTCCTAAACTAGTTGAAATTTCATCACTATTTTGAGATTCCATATATCTATTAAATTCTTGTTGTTCTAAATCTAAAAGATGTTTTTTGCAACTTAGATTTAAAACCCATTGTTTTTTATTAAATTCAATAACTGAAGCTTCTAATTCATCACCAACTTGATATAAATCTTCAATACGAGTTACTTTTTCTGTAGATAAATCTTTAGTGGCAATAAATCCATCAACACCTAAAACACTAACAATCAATCCTTTTGAAGGGATAATATTAGAAACTTTGCACTTTAAAACATCACCAATTTCAACATCTACATTTTGCCATGGATTATCAATTAAAGCTTTTCTTGATAAACTTACTTTTGGTTTTTTCGTATCAATTTCTAAAATAGCTAAATCTAAAGTTGTTCCAATAACCAATGAAGAAGCGAAGTTGTCATTTGGATTCCACGAATATTCACTAATATGTAAGAAACCATTTACATGGTCAGCCAATTTTAAAACAATTCCAAAAGGTAATTTTTGTTCCACTGTTCCAGTAACAACATCTCCTTTTTGGTGTTCTTTGGCATATAATTCATAAGGAGTATCCATTAATGCTTTAATTGAAAATTCCAGTTTACCATTTTCTTTTTTAATGATTTTGGCTTGGATTTGATCATTTACGTGTAAAACTTCATTTGCATTATGAATTCTTACATGTGAAATATTAACTAATCGCACTAATCCATAATTATGTTTTAAACCCAAAATAGCTCCATAACTTTCTAATTTAAGTACTTTACACGTAACAACATCTCCAACATTTAAATTATCATATTCTAATTTTTTTTGAAGAGCTTGTTCTTCTTTAACAACAACTTCATTAGAAATAACAATTCTATTTTTGGCTTTATCCATTTCAATAATACGAACTTCTACTTCTGAACCAACTTCTCCTTTTATCTGACTTAAAGGTAAAAACATCATAAATCCATCATAAGTACAATTATATCCATAATTATTTTTAGATAAAACTTGAACAGTAATTGTTTCTTTATTATTGTATTTTTCTTCTAATAAAGCATATTTTTCTTCTTTGATTAATGGTAGACGTGTTAAATAGATTTTTTCTTCACTTACTGATCCAACAACCGCTTTTATAACATCTCCAACCTTAACAATATCATGAAAACTAGCTTTATCTGTTCCATATTTATCTAATTTCATAATTCCTTCCGTAAAAGTGTTTAAATCAAGATAAATTTCTTTATCTGAAACACTAATAACTTGCGCTTCAACAATTTCATTTTTACGGTAATTTTTTAATTTAATCTCATTCATTACATCTTTTTGCATTTTCCATACCATCCTTAATTAATTTGATTATACAATCACAAACCTCATCAATACTCAAATCAGTTGTATCTAGTAAAATCGCATCGCTTGCTTTTTTTAACGGATTAATCTTGCGATTGGAATCCATGTAATCACGCAATTCAATTTCTTTTTGTATATCTTTAATATTAACATTTTCTTTCTCTTCTAATTCCATATATCGTCTTAACGCCCTTTTTTCACTTGATGCTGTTAAAAAGATTTTTATGTTGGCGTTTGGTAAAACGTTATATCCAATATCTCTTCCATCCATTAAAACACAGCCTTTTAAGGCAATATTTTTTTGTAACTCGATCATTTTTTCACGTACAAATTTATGACTTGAAACTAAAGAAACATTTCTTGTTACTTCTAAACTACGAATTTTTTTTGAAACATCTTGTCCATTTAAATAAATTTTTTCATGCTCTAAGCGTAAATCTAACTCATTTAAAAAAGAATAAGCGTGTTCATCGTTTAAATCAATTTTTCGTTTTAAAGCTTCTAATGTCACCGCACGATACATCGCCCCTGTATCGATGTGCTTAAATCCTAACGCTTTTGATACAATTTTACTAACAGAAGATTTTCCGCTTCCCGCAGGGCCATCTATTGCTACTTGAAAATTCATCATCCTTTATACTCCTAACTTAAATAATTACTTGTTTTATTATACCAAAAAAAATGCTTATTTTCAATTTAGTATTTAAAATAAAAAAGACATTTACATTTTTCATGTAAATATCGTTAAAATTATTTTAAAGCTTTAAGACGTTTTACCTCATGAATTTTTAAAGATCGATAACATCCTTGCGGTAAGTCATCTAATGTAATTTCTCCAAAACGTACACGAGTTAATTTTTTTACCGGATGTCCAACAAACTCGCACATATTACGAACTTGATGATAACGTCCTTCAGTAATAATAATTCTTAATGAAGTTGACTCATTTTGTTTATCAATACTCTCAATTTTAACTTTTGCCCTTTTAGTCATTATCCCATCAATTTTTACACCACTACGTAGTTTTTCTACTGTTTGATCGCTTACAATCCCTTTAACACGTGCAATGTATTCTTTTTCTACTTCACTTTTAGGATGTGTTAATTGATTTGTTAATTCCCCGTCATTTGTCATAATTAAAACGCCTGAAGTATCGTAGTCAAGACGTCCAACTGGATAAATTCTTTTATCTAAATGGGCTTTCTCAAATAAATCTAAAACTGTTTTACGATCATGTTCATCAGATACTGTTGAGACATATCCTGTAGGTTTATTTAATACATAATAAACTTTTTCTTCGCGGCAAATTGGTTTGCCATCTACTATAATTTCATCTTTGTTAGTAACTTTAAATCCTAATTCTGTTATTTTTTGTCCATTTACATAAACTCTACCTTGAGCAATAATTTCTTCGCACTTACGCCTAGATGCAATTCCAGACGCAGCCATAACTTTTTGTAATCTTTCCATATAATATCACCTATACTAATTTTAACATACCTATCTTTGTTTTAAAAGATAAAAAAATAAAAAAATAAAGCCAGCAAAATGGCAATCATGTCAATTACTAAACCGAGTTTTAAGGCATGACGGTATTTAACAAGATTAATTGAGCCAAAATATAATGTGACTACATATAAAGTCGTATCTGATGAACCTTGTAAAATAGAGCTAACGATTCCCATTTTCGAATCAACCCCATACTCATTATAAATTTCTAACATTAACGATAAACTACCACTTGAAGAAATTGGACGAAAAAACCCCTGCATTAATAATTCCACTGGAATATGATCACTATTAATTAAATCAAGTAAAATTCGTGAACTTGAAAAAATTTTAGATGCCATAATCATTGCTAGTAAAAAAGGTAAGATTTCTATCGCTGTTTTTACTCCATTTAAAGCACCTTTAATAAATGCTTCATATGCATTAACCTTATTAATTAGAGCAAAAAATAAAATTGTTACTATAAATATGGGTAAAATTAAATAGCTCATTTAGTAATCAATTTATTTAGGAAAAGACCTAAAAATGTTAAAACAAACGATGTCAAAATAATATAAGGAATTAAATTAACCGTATTAATCGCATGATAATCATTTCGCAATGATAAAATAGTTGATGGTAAAATGGTCATTCCACAAGTATTTAGTAATACAAAGGTAATCATTTCATTTGAAGCAACATCCGATTCATTAACATCATCTAAGGCTTTCATAGCTTTTAATCCCATCGGAGTTGCAGCGCTTCCTAAGCCTAAAATATTAGCAACGATATTTGCACATATATATTTTAAAGCCTCACTATCTGGAGCTAAATTTTTAAATAAAACACCTAATGGTTTTCTAAAAATCTTAATCATAAAATTTAAAAAACCACCTTCTTTAGCAACCTCTAAAATCCCTTCAAAAAAAATAATTGATGCAAACATCGTATAAAAAATTTTTAAAGTATCTTTACTAACATTTAAAATAACTTCATTTAAAATTTCTTTTTGATTAGTCAGTAAACTATAAGTAATTCCCACTATAATTAAGAAAATCCATATTAAATTAACCATTTTATATCACCTCATAAATATATATGATATTATTTATGATTATATGATTTAAGCTGCTCTTTTATTGTAAAGTCATTTATTTTAATCGAAATATATCCACATACTCCATCATTTTTAGGAGTTTCAAATAGAAAAAAAACTATTTCTATTTCATTTTTTTTAGGCAATAAATAATATAAATCATTTTCAAGATAAGTAAAATATTCTAAATTCAAATCATTACGGTATATTCCTTTTCGTAAAACACGAGTTTTTTGATAACTATTTAAAACATCATTAATTAAATTATTGTGTAGGTTAAAGTCATCACCAATCTTAAAAGAAACACATACAATTTGTTTATCATCTTTTTGTGCCATTGTGATTAAGGTTCTTCCAGCCTTTTTAGTAAATCCTGTCTTTCCACCAATAACATAAGGATTATTTAAAATTAAACGATGCTTATTTTGCCATAAATAGTTTTTTTCATTTGTTTTAACTGCATATCTTTTAGTTTGATTAATCATAATAAATTCCTTATTGTAACTGCAATATGCTGACAATAAAGCCATGTCATAAAGTGTGGAATAATTAGTCGTATCTTCATCAAGCCCAGACGGATTATTAAACGAGGAATTAGTCATTTTAAGTCTTTTAGCATAATCATTCATCATTAAGATAAAATAATCGTAATTTCCAAACGCATGATTAGCTAACGTTAATGCACAATCATTTCCACTTCTAAGCATCAAACCATAAATTAAACTACGATATGTAATCTTTTCACCTACCGTCAAATAAACACTTGAACCTGTTACTTGTAAATCTTTTGGTGTAACAATTATCTCTTCATCAATATCACAATTTTCAAGCACTATAATTGCAGTCAAGACTTTACATATACTTGCTGTTAAAAATTGTTCATTAATATTATTACCCTTTAAAACTAACTTACTATTGGCATCCATAACAATATAATTAGCCACTTTAGCATCAAGTTTTCTCCCACCTGTTATAAAAAAAACTATTAATAATCCAACTATTATTTTTTTAATATTCAATCACCAATTAAGTATATTATCTTTATAATAAAAAATTCCCAAGTACAAATACTTAGGAAATTATTATTAATTATTTGTTTTGAGCTAAGTGTTCGCGAAGTTTAAGTTCAATTTCATCAAGTAACTCTTCATTATTTTTTAAATATTCTTTTGCATTTTCGCGACCTTGACCTAATTTATTACCATTATAAGAAAACCATGCTCCTGATTTTTCAATAATTTCACAACTAGAAGCCATATCAATAATTTCGCCAGTCCTTGAAATTCCTTCACCATAAACAATATCAACACTAACTGTTTTAAAAGGTGGAGCTACTTTATTTTTTACAACCTTAACATTGACCTTATTCCCCATTATATCATTGCCAATTTTTATTGCTTCACCTTTACGAACTTCTAAGCGTACTGAAGCATAGAATTTTAAAGCTCTTCCTCCTGGTGTAGTTTCCGGATTTCCAAACATTACCCCAACTTTTTCGCGAAGTTGATTAATAAAAATGGCAACACAATTAGTTTTGTTGATAATTCCTGACAATTTACGCATTGCTTGTGACATTAAGCGAGCTTGAAGTCCAACATGTGAATCTCCCATATCACCATTAATTTCTGCTTCAGGTACTAAGGCAGCAACAGAGTCTACAACAATAATATCAACAGCGCCACTGCGAATCAATGCTTCAGCAATTTCTAAAGCTTGTTCTCCGGTATCTGGCTGTGATAAAACTAAATTTTCAATATCTACACCTAATTTTTTAGCATATGTAGCATCTAATGCATGTTCAGCATCAATAAAAGCGGCATATCCACCATTTTTTTGTGCTTGGGCAATCGCTTGTAAAGCAAAAGTAGTTTTACCTCCCGATTCTGGACCATAGATTTCAATAATTCTTCCTTTAGGATATCCACCAACACCTAAAGCTTCATCAAGAGCAATCGATCCCGTTTTAATTACATCAATTGTTCGTTCTGCTTGATCACCAAGTTTCATTACTGAACCTTTTCCATATGTTTTTTCAATTTGTTTTAATGCTTGTTCTAATGATTGTTGTTTATCCATTCCACATCATACCTCCCTATTACATTATTAAGTAATTTTGCTAAATTACTTTTAAATACTTTCAAAAATAACTTGACGGTTTTTATAGAAATACTCTACTCCCGAAATAATTGTTAAAGCTAAAGCAATATAAATAAATACTAATCCAATAACTAACACGATATTCGAAGATTGAAATAAGAATAAAACAATAAGAGCAAGCATTGTTGTGGCTGTTTTTAATTTTCCTAATTTTGAAGCTGCAATGACTGTTCCATGTTCAACAGCCACTAAACGTACCCCAGTAACAATAAATTCTCGCATTAAAATTAAAATAACCACAAAACCAGGAATTACTCCTTGTTCTAACAATATAATCATTGCCGTAAAAACTAACATTTTATCAGCTAATGGGTCAGCAAATTTCCCAAATGTCGTCACTAAATTACGTTTTCTAGCAATAGTCCCATCTAAAAAATCAGTAAAAGATGCTAACATAAATAAAATTAAGTTTATAAAATTAGCAATTGAAATATTAGCAAACAAAACTTGTTCATTTAAAAAAGAAATACATGAAATAATAATCATTACAGGAATTATTATAATTCTCAACATTGTTAATTTATTTGGTAAATTCATAATTTCAAAACCTCCATTTTAAATGATTATATCATATATTTATAAAAAAAACATCAAAATTAAAGTCCAAAAAGTACTTTTATAATTGATGTTAATAAATTATAAATCATTTTACAAAATGATGTTATAAGCGAGTCAACTTTTTTTGCTAAATTCAAAATAATATTATTTGTTTTAACGACGACAATACTTTCTGTTATTTCTTTTTTTAAATCTAAATTCACAATAATTATTATAATAATTGCTACAGCTATTAAAAATACTATAAATCCTTTTTTAATATTATCACCTAAAACATTTATATCATATATTTATTAATTATATTGTCAAATATTATGTAAAACTTTATTTAAGCTTATAGCGACAATATCGGCCATATCGATGATTAGATCATCAATATCTTTTAAAGTAACCATATAACTAAATTGTCCTTTAATATATTCATCATAAATTTTATCTAAATCATATGATGTTTCCATTAAAGCTTGTTTTAATACATCATTAATAATAACTTCTAAATCACATACTGTAGGAATCCCAATAGCTAATACCTTGGTGTTTAAAACATCTTTAGATATTTCTTTTCTTTTGTTTTTTACACCACTTCCCGGATTAATTCCAGCATCTGTTATCTGAATACTTTTACATATTCTATTAATGCTTCTTGTCGCTAATGCATCAACAACAATCACTAAACTAGGTTTATAACTTTCAACTAACGATTTTAACATATCACTTGATTCCATTCCCGTTTGCCCCATAACCCCTGGAATAAAACTTGTAACGGGTCTGATAAAATCATGTTGGATATCTAGAACAAAAAAATGATTTGTTACAATTACATTTTCGCATACAATTGGTCCTAATGCATCTGGTGTTACTTGATCATTACCTAATCCACAAATTAAAACAGTATCATCTTTTTTAATATCCATTAATGTGAAAAAATGCGCTAATACATCACTTACTTGTTCCCGGATATCCTCTTGCATAAACTCTTTTGTTAAGAGATTACTAAAATCAATTGTTACATATGTTCCTTCTTTTTTATTTAATTCTTTCGCTTTGATGGCATCTAAAAAAACTTCATTTATATTAATTTTTTCATTTGAAATCATTCTTTCTAAAGCTAATTCTTCTAATGCTATATCTGTTCTTAACCTTATTTTAATCACCTTTTATATTATGAAAAAAAATTAACTATTTATACCATTTTTTTGCTGTTCTTAAATAAGATTACTAATTTTTCTTTTTTATCTTTGATTTTATATAAATCGTATAAAATTGACTTGTTTTTTATAAAAACGTAATACAAAATAATTTAGATGAAAATTAATCATTTGAATTATTTTTTTCTTGATTTTTTATTTTTTAATTGTTATAATTATTAATGATTGCAAGTGGAGGTGAAAAGACATGGCAAATATTAAATCACAAATCAAACGTGTAAAAACTAATGAAAAAAGTCGCTTAATGAACAATTCTTTCAAATCAGCAATGAAAACAGCTATTAAAGCAGTTGAAACTTCTGTTGCTCATTCAAACAAAGAAGAAGCTGTTAAAGCATTACATAACGCTTTTGCTAAATTAGATAAAGCTTTAGCTAAAGGTATCGTTCATAAAAACTTTGTTTCTAGAAATAAATCTAGATTATCAATTTTAGTTAACTCATTAAACTAAATGAAAAACACATCAAATGATGTGCTTTTTTTTATGCCCATTTTTCAATTTCTTGGGCTCCAATTAAAATAAAATCATCTCCTAATAAAATAGGACGCTTAACAAGCATGCCATTAGAAGCTAAAAGGTCAACCTTTTCATCAAACGATAACGATGACATTTTTTGTGATAATTGTTGATCTTTATAGATTGTACCACGCGTGTTGAATAATATATTTATATCAATATTATATTTATTAATCCAACTTTTAATTTCCGATGTAGTTGGATTATTTTTTACAATATCACGTATTATATAAAAATGTTTTTTTTCATCAAGAACTTTTAAAACACGATTACATGTTGAACATTTGGGATATATTAAAATGGTCATTTTTCTACTCCTTTATAATTAAAAATTTCTTTTCCCGCACCATATTGTTTAGTATAAATAATATCATCACGTAATTTATTAGTAACGGGATATTTAGGATTATATCCTAAATGATTAATATATTTTAAATAGTATGTTAAAGCTTCTTCTTTTGGAAGTTTATTAGCTAAACATTCGCGAATTATCACATTACACATTTCTTTAAATACTAAATATGTAGCAAAACAATCATCGCATGCTCGATGAGAATTAGAAGCATCGATATTAAAAGTTTCTATGGCACTTTCTAAACGGTGTGGATATGCAAAAAAATCTTTATACATTGCCATGCAGTCCAAAATATCAAATGGAAAAACATAATTATTTCCTAAATATTTTTTTAATAAAGCATTTAAAAATGACATGTCAAATTGAATATTATATGCTATAACCAATGTTTTTTCATCAACAATTTGCTTTATAATATTGAATAACTCTAATTCTGAAATTCCCTCTTTTTCTAACATTTCATCCGTTATATTAGTTAACTTTACAATCTCATCAGGAATATTATAATCAATTTTTACTAAATAATCGATTTCATCTTTTTGATCATATTTATTGGTAAGAGGATTTAAACGTAAAATAACAGCTCCCATTTCAATAATATTATCCTTGTTTGGATTAATCCCTGTGGTTTCAAAATCAAAGATAAATAATTTATTATACTTATCTTGTAACTTTATCGACATAATAAAAACAACTCCAATCCATTTTTCTTATCAATATATCCAGACTTAATTTTAAAATCAAGATCTAAAAGATCATTTAGAATATCTTCTAACTCCTTTAATGTATATGAATTTATATCTTTGATAATATAATAAACTCTTCCCGGTTTAAGATTTAAAATCGTCGCAATTTCATCTTTCTTATAACCATGTAACACCATTTTTTTTACTTGATACATCAATTTAAAAACACCAATAAATGCTCCAATAATTCGAATTTCATCTTCATTAGCATGAATTAATTTTTCATAACTAGCATAAACTTGCTCCATATCTTTTCTTAAAAAAAAGTTAACTACATCATAGGCAGTATTATCTAGAAGTAATGTAGAAATAGCATTGATATCATCGATAGTTATTTTTCCATCAAATGCTTTATAAGCTATTAATTTATCTAATTCATTATATAAATATTCTTGATTTAAGTTATATCGTTTTAAAAGATATTCAACTGTTTTATCTGATATTTCAATTTTATTTTTTTGACAAGTATCCTTAATGTAATCTGATAAATCTGCAAAAACTTCCTTATTTTGAATCAAAGAATGATTTTTTAACATTTTATATAAAGCATCTTCTTTTTTAAGATTTGGTGATAAAAAGAAAATTATAATCGTATTTTCATCTTTCTTTTTTAAAGCATCTTCTAAGATTTTTAATTCCTTTGCTAAATTAAGATTAATATTTTTTACAACGACAAGTTTATTTGTCGAAAACATTGAACTACTTAATATTTCATTAACTAAATCATAAACATTGGCATCATCCATATCATAATAAATTACATCTGATAAAGTAATATCATTTTTGGATGTAATTTCTAAAACAACATTCTCACGCATTTTAAAATCATCTAATAAATAGGTATAAATTTGTTCCATCAACTCACCTCTATTTCTTAAATTATACCATTTTTAGCCCGATATGTATCTATTTTTAATTTCTTTTTTTGTAAATTAACACAAATATTTCCACTTTCATATGTAATATATACTATGCTTTTTTGTAAGTTTTCTAACGTGGCATCACTAGGAAAATGATATTTATTTAAATATCCGCAACTTATTATGGCTACTTTAGGTTGTGTTTTTTCAACAAATTTTTTTGAAGTACTACTACTGCTACCATGATGAGAAACTTTTAAAATATCAATACAGTTTAAATATGGAATAATCAATGATTCATCCTCAATATCACCGGTATATAAAACTTGATAGTTGCGATATTTCAATAAAAAAACAAGAGAATTATCATTTTCACTTTCTTGTTTTTCTATCGGATTTAAAATATGTAAACTAAATGTTTCAATCGAAATAACCATCGAATATTCCAATGGAACTAATTCAATCTTATTTTTACTAGCATACATTTTAACTTCATTTAACAATTCTGTATCATCGTATTTTGGATACATTAATTTTGTAACTTTAAAGTTATCAATAATTGAATAGCTATCACCAATATGATCATAATGACCGTGCGACAATATCAAATAATCGATTTTTCTAATACCTTTTTTCTTTAAAACATCAGTTGTATTATTAAAACAATCAACTACTAAAACTTTACTATCAAGCATTATAATACTACTATCACCTTGTCCACAGCTAATAAACTCAATATAATTTTTAGGAAGGCGAATATTAAAAATTAAAATTAAAAAAAATAGTTTCTTCCAAAAATGTTTTTTAGTAAAATAAAATAAAAAAATTAGCATTGCATAATAAATTAACCCTTTAAATAAAGAAAAATATGGCATCTTAAAGTCTAAAAAATTAATATTCAATAGATTTAAAAAAAATTCATAAATTTCAATTACCAAACTTAATACATGATAAAGTTTAGGAATAATAAAAGTGATTAACGTTAGAATAAATATAAAATTAAAAATAGAACTAATTACTTGAACAAATAATAGTGGCAAAATATTAATTTTACCGCTTAAATTAATTAAAATAGGTAGTAAAATAATATTAATAATTAAGCTATTTTCTGTATCCGATAGTTTTTTTTCTTGATTTGATAACAATATTAGAATCATACTGACAAAATATGATAAAATAAATGACATGTTCAACATAATATAATAATTTTTAAGAAAAAAAATGGTAAATAATATCGAAATAATATCTAATTTAGTAAAACTAATTCGTAAAAAACGGCTTAATTCATATAAAATATAAAGTAAAACGGCACGTACTACACTATAGTTAAATTCTAAAAGATAAGCATAAAATATCAATATAAAACTTATTAAAAACCATTTTTTAAACGGATCATCGATAAAAGTTAAAAATTTTTGACATAATTTAATTAAAATACTTATATGCATTCCAGAAATAACTAATAAATATGTAATATTTAAATCACTATATAGTTTGTATGATTCGCTTTCTTTATCTTTATATCCAAATATCAACATAGAGATATATTGGTAGCTTTTTTCATCTATTTTAGCGGATAAATATTTATTTAACTCTAAAAATAGATTACGACAATCAAATCGACTATCTTGGATTATGATTGTATCAGCAATCAAACAAGATCTTATATTGATACTTAACAAATATTTTTGATAATCAAATTCTCCAACATAATTTAATGGATCAAATTGATATTCTTTTCCTTCAATAATCAAATAGTCACCATATTTAACATCTTTATTATTAAAATCATAAATAAGATATTTACTTAACCCATCTATGACTGTTATTTGTTGATAATTTTTTTTAGCTGAAATAGAAATAACATATCCCTCAGCAGTATTTAAAGCTTTATATTGTGGATGAAAAAAAACAGAAATAAAAAAAAATAAGACTACTACACAAGAAACAACTTGTAACATCTTATTCTTTTTTAAATATTTAAAATATAAAACAAACAAAAACCAAAAGATAAAATTGATTGTTGTAAGCCATAATATGATGCATAATAAAACTAAAAAATGACATCGACTAAGCAGTGAAGTAATACTTAATTTTGACAAATGTTTTCTCTCCAATGCCGGGAATTTTCAACAAATCATCCACTTTGGTAAAACGAGTTTTACTTCGATAAGTAATTATCGCATTTGATAACCCTTCTTTTATTCCAGGAATTAACATTAATTCATCTTTACTACAAGTATTTAGATTAAGTTTACCACTAAGCAAAGTGTTATCTATTTTATTAGGAATAAGAATTTGTTGTTTATCATATACTTCTTCAACTAAATTAATAGCTAGTAAATTTGCATTCTCGGTAAATCCCAAGGCACAGTCATTTATAACATCACCAATCATACTTCCTTCTAAAACAAGATAACAACCAGGTCTATTAACTTCTCCACAAATATAGATATCCAAATAATTTTTTTCAAGCGTCTGACTTGAACTTGTGGTGATGTTAAAATCATCTTCATCATCTTTATTTTTAAAATCTAAAAAATATAAACCACAAAGAATAATTACTGCTACTACTATGTAGATAAGCTTTTTATTTTTTATGTCTATCATTTTATCACCTCAATAAATATATTAAGGGATAAAAATATTTTACTTTTGACACTTTATAAAAGTTTTATATTCATCGCTTTCAGGTAAAACCTCAACTTTAAAACCAATTTCTTCTAACGTTTTAATATAAACTTCTAAAGGATAAGTTCTTTGAAAATGCTTTTCTTCATAGACATTATTTTCTTTTGTCGTGATTATTAAATGATGAATAATACTATTTTCTTCATCTCCTTTTGTTACATTCCAGTGATATTGAAATGTTTGATAATTCATCTCTTCTTCATAACCAATTAGATCATTTACGTAAAAAACAGAATGAACATCAAAAATAAAGATACCACCACTTTTTAAGCTAGCATAAATATTTTCAAACGCACTTTTATAATCTTTTATATAATTTATAACATCTAAAAAACTTACTACTGCATCAAAAGATTCAATAGCAAGCCCTTGTGTTAAATCACCTTGATATAACTTAGCACATAAGTTGTTACTTCTTAATTTATGTTCACATATTTCTAACATTTCACTGGATAAATCAACTCCGATTACGTTATAATTATTTTGTAACATCCCAATTAAAATAGCACCAGTTCCACACCCTGCATCTAAAATAACACCTTTTGGTGGGATATATTTGGTTACAATATCTATAAAATAATCATAATTAACATTTTCCATCATTACATCATAATAATATGCAAATTTATTATACATAAAATCAACTCCTCATTTATTATACAATAAAAGATACATAATTCAATATTTTATTATCTAGTATTGATTACTAAATAAACTAGTGATATAATACCTTTCGAGGTGTATTTTATGGAACAAACAGTAAAAAAGAAACAAAAGAAAGTATACAAAAATCCTCAATTACCATTACTTGAAGAAATTGGTAATGCTGTTACTCATGGATTAGGAGTTATTTTTACAATTGTTGTGATGATTTTGATGTATATTAAAGCTGATACTTTAACTGAATATTTAGCTGTAAGTATTTATTCATTTGGATTATTTATTCTTTATATTATGAGTACTTTATATCATTCTTTTAAGGCTGGAACTAAAGTGAAAGCAGTTTTTAGAAGATTTGATCATTGTTCAATTTATTTTTTGATTGGTGGAACTTTTGCTCCAATATTACTTTGTTTGATCGGTGGAAAAACAGGAATTACTTTTTTTATCATTCAATGGATCATTATCTTTATTGGCGTTACAATCAAAGCAATTTTCCATCCTTCTAGATTACTACCGTTACATGTTACTTTTTATCTATTGTTAGGATGGAGTGGCCTTCTTTTTATTAAAGATTTATATGTAATTAATCACAATTTGTTTTACTTAATTTTATCTGGTGGGATTGTTTACAGCCTAGGTGTTATTCCTTTTGGATTAAAATTTAAAGGCGCTCATTTTATTTGGCACTTCTTTGTATTAGGTGGAACAATTTTACAATTTATCGGTATTTATTTATACATTATATAAAAGGCTTATCAAATGATAAGCCTTTTATTTGTCTCTAAGATATTAATCACTTTTTAATCGTAAAGATTATCATTAGCAATGTTTTTGTTTAAAATACGTTCAAAAACGATGAAGAAAACAATTGCTGAAGTAATTGAAGCAATTACATCACCAATACTTTCTGAATAAAATATATTGATAGGTTCAAAGAAAACAGGGATTAACATAGTCAATCCAAATATAATAATTTTTCTAAATAATGATAAAACAACTGCAATTTGCGACTTTCCAAGTCCGACTAACGAGTCAACACAAGCCCATTGGAAAGGAATGAATAAAACCCCCAAGGTATAAATTTTAATTCCCTTTGTAGCAATTTGATATACTTCTTCTGATGGTTGAAAAATATTAATAAATAATCCATTAAAGAACTGTGAGAAAACAAACATAATTACACAGTATATCCCGCATAATGAAAGCATCCCGTAAAAGCCACTTTTTACTCTATTATTTTTCTTAGCACCAAAATTATAACTTAAAATAGGTTGCGTTCCTAAAGTTATTCCTGATAAAGGCAATGATATTAAAGTCATAAAACTTAAAACAATAGCATTGGCACTTATAAATAAATCTGGATTAGTTTTTACAGTTGTTTTTAAAACAGCGTTCAAGCATATTAAAATAACGCTATCTGTTGCACTAATTAAAAAGGGTGAAAAACCAACACTAATAATTTGTTTAAAGGTTTTTAGTGAATAGTTTTTAAATTCTAGCTTTACATTTGTTTTTTTAGATAATAAAAATACAATAACATATATAAATGATAAAGCTTGAGCAAAAACAGTAGCTATAGCTGCACCTTTTACCCCTAAATTAAATGAAAAGATCAAAATAGGATCTAAAATAATATTAGTAATAGCTCCTATAACAACTGAAGTCATCGCCGTTTTAGAAAATCCCTGACATGTTATAAAGGAGTTTAAACCGATTCCAACAATTGAAAAAATCGAACCACAGGCATAAATTGTCATGTATGTATCAGCATAGATAAATGTATTGTCTGTCGCCCCAAATAAATATAAAATATCTTTTTTAAATATTAAAAAAATTATCGTTAAAACTATCGAACAAATTACTAAAAATAAAAATGAATTCGCTAATATTTTTTTAGCACTTTTAGTATCTTTTTGTCCAAGTTTCATAGCGACAAGCGGGGCTCCACCTTGTCCAATTAAAAACGTAAACGATGTTAATAATGTTGTAATGGGTCCAGCAACACCAACTCCTGCTAACGCTGTTTCGCCAATCACAGGAATATTCGATATAAAAATACGATCTACTATTCCATATAAAACATTAATAAATTGGGCGACCATTGAAGGGATTGCTAACATAAAAAGCAATTTTTTTACACTTGTTTGTTCTAAATCATTTTTCATATTAATTACACTCCTAATAATTAATCAAACCAAAAAAATTTTACTATAAATATTAATAAAATGCAATTTTTATTTTTTTGATTTTTTTTATTTTACTTGTTGACAAACAACTAATAGTTTGGTAAAATGATATAGCAATCAAGAGATGGCCCTGTAGCCAAGTGGTAAGGCAAGGCACTGCAACTGCCTGACGCATCGGTTCAAATCCGTTCGGGGCCTCCAAATTGTCAATAAATTGAGCCCTTTAGGGGCTTTTTTTGTATCTAAAGTTCATTATCGATTAAAGGAGAATTCAAATGTGGATTATTTTTGCATGTCTTTCAGCTTTTTTCGCTGGAATTACAGCCGTTATCAGTAAATGTGGAATCAAAACCACCGATTCTTCCTTAGCAACAGCATTAAGAACAATTGTGATTATTATTTTTTCATGGTTAATTGTTGTTATCGTAGGATCATTTAACACAATTACCACTATTGAAAATAAAACGCTTCTTTTCATAATTTTATCCGGGTTGTCTACTGGAGCATCTTGGATTTGTTATTTCAAAGCTTTACAACTTGGTTCTGTTAATAAAGTTGTCCCAATTGACAAATCAAGTACCATATTAACAATCATCTTAGCAATTATTTTCTTTAATGAAGGTTTTTCAATTTTAAAATTATGTGCTATTATTTTGATAAGTTTAGGAATATATCTGATGATTGAGAAAAAAGATGTTACATACCAAACAAACCATAAAAACTGGATTATTTACGCATTACTATCGGCTATTTTTGCAAGTTTAACCGCAATCCTTGGAAAGATGGGAATATCTAATATTGAGTCAAATTTAGGGACAGCGATTAGAACATCTGTGGTGTTAATTATGGCATGGATATTAGTTTTTATGACAGGAAAAACAAAAAATTTAAAACACATTAATCGGAATGAACTTTTTTTTATCTTCCTATCAGGAATTACAACCGGTGCATCGTGGTTGTGTTATTATAATGCGTTACAAAATGGAACAACAAGTGTTGTAGTCGCAATTGATAAATTAAGTATTATAGTGACTGTTATCTTCTCTTATTTTGCATTTAAAGAACGCTTATCTAAAAAAAGTTTTCTGGGGTTGATGCTTTTAATAGGTGGAACAATTTTATTGGCTATAATATAATTAATTTTTATTTATAATAATTTAGATAAATCCATTCCATACTATAAATACACCTACTACATTAATAAAAATAATATGTATCTTTTTTTGATTATTACTATTAAAACTAATAATTAAATTAATAAATATTTTAAAAATGAAATAGTATGTATAACATGCTATTTTTTTATAAAATAATTTTTTTAGCACTCATCTATTGACAGTGCTAATTTTATAATATATAATATGGTTAGCAATCGATGATATCGAGTGCCAAAAGAGGAGGGATTTAGATGATGAATCAACCACAAGATTATGCAAACGACCAAAACATCTTAGAAAAATTTGGTAGAAATATAGTTGATGATGTAAAAAAAGGTAAAATTGACCCTGTAATTGGGCGCGATGAAGAAATTAGACGTATTATTAAAATTTTATCTCGTAAAACTAAAAATAACCCTGTTTTGATTGGTGAACCAGGTGTTGGGAAAACAGCTATTGTCGAAGGATTAGCTAGACGTATTGTTGCTAATGATGTTCCAATATCTTTAAAAGATAAAATTATTTATGAATTAGACTTAGGGGCATTAGTTGCAGGAGCGAAATTCCGTGGAGAATTCGAAGAACGCCTTAAAGCTGTTTTAAATAAAGTAAAAGAATCAAATGGTGAAATTATTCTTTTCATCGACGAAATTCATACTATCGTTGGAGCTGGAAAAGTTGATGGAGCTTTAGATGCCGGAAACATGCTAAAACCATTACTTGCTCGTGGAGAATTACACTGTATCGGAGCGACAACTTTAAATGAATATCGCAAATATATTGAAAAAGATAGTGCTTTAGAACGCCGTTTTCAAAAAGTCTTAGTTGCTGAACCAACAGTTGAAGATACAATTAGTATCTTACGTGGATTAAAAGAACGCTTCGAAGTTCATCATGGAGTTCATATTACAGATAATGCGATTGTAAGTGCTGCTTCTCTTTCTAATCGTTATATTACAGATCGATATTTACCAGATAAAGCGATTGATTTAATTGATGAAGCTTGTGCATCTATTCGAATGCAAATCGATAGTATGCCTACAGAATTAGATGAAATTACACGTAAATTAACACAATATAAAATTGAACAGATATCTTTGAAAAAAGAAACTGATGAAGTTAGTAAAAATCGTTTATCTAAATTAAATGAATTGATCAAAGAGCTTGAGGATAAAGAACAAACTTTAAAACGCCAATGGCAATCTGAAAAAAATGAAATCAATGAAACAAAACAATTAAAAGAACAACTTGAAAAAATGCGTTTTGAACTTCAAACAGCGTTTAATGAAGGAAATTATCAAAAAGCTTCAATGTTACAATATAAAGATATTCCAGCTTTAGAAAAGAAAATAAACGAACATGAAACAGCTAAAAAAGATAATCGAATGTTAAGTGAAACAGTTTATGAAGATGATATTGCTTCTGTTGTAGCTAAATGGACTAACATTCCTGTCGCTAAATTAATGCAAGGAGAAAAAGAAAAGGTACTTCACTTAAAGGAAACACTTCAAAAAAGAGTTATCGGTCAAGATAATGCGCTAGAATTAATTAGTGACGCTATTCTTAGACAACGTGCTGGAATTAAAGATGAAAATAAACCAATTGGATCATTCATGTTCCTAGGTCCTACAGGAGTAGGTAAAACGGAAGTAGCAAAAGCTTTAGCTGAAAGTTTATTCGATAGCGATCGTCATATTATTCGTATTGATATGTCTGAATATATGGAAAGTCATTCCGTGGCTAAATTAATAGGTGCGCCTCCAGGATATATCGGATATGATGAAGGTGGTCAATTAACTGAACAAGTTAAACGTAATCCATATTCTATCATCTTATTTGATGAAATAGAAAAGGCACATCACGATGTATTTAACATTTTACTACAAATCTTAGATGATGGACGTTTAACAGATGCTCAAGGTAAAACAATTGACTTTAAGAATACCATTATTATTATGACTTCTAATATTGGTAGTGATATCTTATTAGAAAATTCAAATGATAAAGAAAATTTAATTAAACAACTTCTTCGTCAATATTTTAAACCTGAATTCTTAAACCGTATCGATGAAATTATTTTATTCAATCCATTAACAAAAGATGTCCAAATTAAGATTGTTGAAAAATTATTAAATGACTTAAATTTACGTCTTGAAGCTAATAATATCAAAGTGGTTTTCACAGATAATGTTAAAAACTATATCTTAAATATGAGCTTTGACATTACATTTGGAGCTCGTCCACTAAAACGATTTATTTCTAAGAATATCGAAACATTTATCGCTAAAAAAATATTAGAAAATAAAATTGTTCCAAACCATATTTACACGATTGATGTAGACAATCAAGTTTTAGTGATAAGATAATTATTAATCAAATTAATTTATATAAAAAAAGTGATATAACTAGATGCTAAAATCTAAGATATATCACTTTTTTATTATTCTACTCGTAATATCATGCACTTTAAATATAATTGTTCTTCTGATTGTAGTAATGCGGGATGATCAGGAGCTTGGATTCTAAAATCTAAAAATTGTACTTTTCTTTTAGCATCTAATGCAGCTTCTGAAACCATTTGCATAAACAAATTAGGAGTCATATGTTGGCTACATGAGAATGTCAATAAATATCCTCCACGTTTAATATTTTTGATTGCTTGTAAATTAATTTCTTTATACCCACGATAAGCCTTTTTTAAAGATTCTTTATTTTTAGAAAAAGCCGGTGGATCAAGAATAATTACATCGTAAAGATCTTTTATTTCTTCACTTCTAAGATAATCAAAAACATCGACACATTTTGCTTCTAATTGGACAAAATTATTCATTTTAGCATTGTTTTCTATCTCAATACATGCTCTTTTAGAAATATCACATGCAATAACTTTTTTAGCACCATATTTACACGCATGTAAAGCAAATCCCCCAACGTTAGAAAAAGCATCTAATACAACTTTATCTTTAGCATATAAACGTAAAATATCTCGATTTAATTTTTGATCTAAGAAGTATCCCGTTTTTTGCCCATTTTCAATATCCACCATAAAATGAATTCCATCTTCTTCAACTTCAACTCGTGGATCAAAATTTCCATATAGATATCCTTTAACCGGTGTTAAACCTTCTTTTTCTCGAACTGGCATGTCACTTCTTTCATAAATCCCTTTACATCCAGTTAATTCAACTAAAATATCAACAATATCTTTTTTTATTAAATCCATTCCTAAGCACATAAATTGTACTGATAAATAATCACCAAATTTATCAACTACTAATCCAGGTAAAAAATCTGCCTCACTAAATACTAAACGTGTAGCATTCCAACCTAAATTAAGTCGGTGTGAAATAGCATAAGCAATCCGATTTTTAAAAAATTCTTTATTGATAATGTCATCTTTATTTAAAGATAGAATACGAACCATAATTTTTGAAGATGTATTTAAAAAACCATATGCGACAAATTTACCGTCAAATGTATAAACTTCACAAACCTTACCATTTTCAATATTTCCTTCAAAACGATTTACTTCGTTGTTAAAAACCCATGGATATCCTTTTAAAATATTATCTTCTTCTTTTTTATTCAAATAAACTTTCAACATTATTTTATCCTCTTTTATTTTTGTTTATATAGAAAGAAAAAGTCTTGAGATAATCAAGGCCTTTTCTTTTAATATTATTTTATTGTTTATTTCGATTTAACTTAACTTCTACGAAATTTTTTAATACTTCAACGCATTCATCAATTCCTAGGCTTGAGTCGATGCATAGATTGTATGATTCGGGTTTACCCCATTTCTTTTCTGAGTAGAAATTGTAGTAGTTTGCTCTTTTTTTATCAATTTTGTTAATAACATCTTTAGCGTGCTTTTCTGGTATTCCATAGTGTTCAACAGCTCTTTTAATACGATTTTCTAAACTAGAATATATGAAAAAACTGCATAAATTTGGATCATCACGTAAAACATAATCAGCACAGCGACCAACAATAACACATGATTCTTCTTTAGCTATTTTGCGGATAGTATCAAATTGAGCTAGAAATACCTTTTGACTCATTGATAACTCTAAATTATAACTATTAGGCATTAGACTAGATAAAAAACTATCTGGTTTTTCATCATAATTTTCAAATACTGCTTGTGAAATACCAGAATCAGCTGATGCTTTTTCTAATAATTCAGTATCATAATACTTGATATTTAAAGCTTCAGCTAGTTTTTGTCCAATATAACGACCACCACTACCATATTCACGACCGATTGTTATGACATAACGCATATACACCACTCCTTTTATACCTATATTATAGCACTTTTTATTTTTAAAAAAAATACTTTGTATACAAAAAGATTAAAATTTAGCGTTTTTTTAATATTTCTTTTTAAAATAATTATGATATAATAACCCTTAAAAAGGGAGATAATAATATGAAATTAATAATTGAAAACTTAGAAAAAAAATTCGATAAAAAGAAGTATTAAAAAATATTTCTTTTGAATTTGAAAATGGAAAAATCTACGGTCTATTAGGTAGAAATGGTGCTGGGAAAACAACATTTTTTAACTGTTTAAACGAAGATATTGACATAGATGGTGGGAATTTTTATATTATCGATGAAAAAGCCCGTAAAGTTGAACCTGAAGATATCGGATATGTAACATCTACTCCTAACGTTCCTGAATTTTTAACGGGTCAAGAATTTATAAAATTTTTTTTAGATATTAATAAAAATCGTCTTTCTGATTTAAAATCTATTGATGAATATTTTGAACTAATAAAAATTGATTATTCTGATCGCGATAAATTGATAAAAGATTATTCTCATGGGATGAAAAATAAAATGCAAATGCTTGCGAACATCATTGCTAAACCTAAAATTTTATTACTAGACGAACCTTTAACATCTTTTGATGTAATTGTTGCTGAAGAAATGAAAAATCTATTAAAAAAGATTAAAAATGATCATATTATTATTTTTTCAACGCATATTTTGGAATTAGCTTTAGATTTATGTGATGAAATAATAATCTTAAATCACGGTATTTTCGAAGAGATAGAAGATGAATCTTTAAAGAATAATGAAGAAATTAAAAATAAAATTTTTGATGCCTTAAAGGAATAATAATATATGATTAACTGTTTTATTACCTCTTTTAAGATAAAAAATACCTATCAGGTTAATACTATCATATATTCTCTTAAGCAATTACCGTTTTTAAATAAAATTTTACCCCAAGATTTATATAAAAATAAAGAATTAAAAATTATCGCTAACATACTGGCGATAATAAATGAAATATTTAGCATTTTTTTGCCAAAATTTTTTTATATTCTTATAATGATTAGTATTCCAACTGAACTTATTAGTAATGAAAATCATACAAATGTTTTTATCCATATTTTCTTTTTTCTAACGATTATCGGAGGAATAATAAATTCGATTTTATTTGATACTACAAAAGATAAATATTATTCACTTATCATTATGCATATGGATGCTAAAAAAGCCACTATCATTGATTATTTTTTGGCACTTTTAAATTCAATAATTGGGTTTTTACCATCTATTATTATATATGGTTTGACTTTTGACATCCCAATTTTAATTTGTTTATGTATGACTTTATTTGTAGTTTTAATAAAACTAACTTTTACTGGTCATAACTTACGTGTTTATAATAAAACAAAAATAGCTCGTAAAGAAAATATTAATAATAAAGCTTTATTAATTATTGTTACGTTACTTTTAATGGCCGCCTATCTTTTTCCTATTTTAAATTTTCATATAAATCAAAGTCTTTTCTTAATTTGTTTTTTAATTAGTATTCCCTTAGGTATTTGGGGATTTATCGAGATTATAAGATTTGATAATTATCTAAAAGTTTTTAAAAGACTATTTCATCAAAATGAAATCATTTTTTTTCAAGAACAAGATTCTTTTAATGAAGAATACTTTGAAAAGGTTATAACTTATGAAAAAAAAGAAACAAGTTCTAAAGAAGGTTTAGATTTTTTATGTGAAACCTTTTTTAAAAGACATCAAAAAATACTTACTAAACCTATTAAAAGACAAACATTCTTTATTGTTATTATCTCGTTTATTCTTATTTATTGCACATTTAGTTTTAAAAATTTTGCATATGAAATCAACCAAAATTTACTAAATATTTTACCTTTTTTTGTTATTGCAATGTATGCTTTAAATCGAAGCGCCATTATAACCGAAGCGATGTTTATTAACTGCGATCATAATATGTTAAAATATCGTTTTTATCGCTCACCAAAAGTTATTTTAAATGTATTTAAAAACCGATTAAATACTTTAATTAAATTAAATTTAATTCCTACTTCCATTATCGCATTTACACTACCACTTTTATTATATATAAGTGGCGGAACGGATAATTTCTTTAATTACATCATGTTATTTGTAGCTATTATTTCGATGAGCATTTTCTTTTCTGTTCATTATTTGGTTTTATATTACTTATTACAACCGTACAATATTAGTTCTAACACTAAAAATATTAAATATATTCTTGTTAATGCGCTTACCTATGTTTTTTGTCTTTTTATTTGTA
>CALVBA010000008.1 GCA_944325695.1 uncultured Anaeroplasmataceae bacterium | reverse complement strand
CTTATGTTCAGCAAGCAAAAGCATATGCATTAAATCAAAAAATTGTGATTAATAACAAAAATAACATTAACAATAACGTTAATAATAACATTAATAATAACATTAATAATAACACTGTTAACAATAACATTAACAATAACACTGTTAACAATAATGCTAATAACAAAAACAATGAATAAATATATAACTTAAAATTAATTACATTAAAGAAGTCCTATAATTAGGACTTTTTTTGTTTTAATCGATTAAAAAATATTTAATGTATTTAGGATGTATATTTTTTTATAAGAATGTGGTATAATCTAATAAAGGGATATTTAGGGGTGAATTGAATATGGATGCTAAAAACAGATATAAGGGTAAGTATGTAATCCTTGACGAAGGTGAATTATTTCGATATATCTTAAAAGCCTCGAATGGAGAAACACTATTAACTAGTGAACCATATGCCTCATTGCAAACTTGTAAAAACGGAATTGAGATTTTAAAAAAGAATCTTAATGATGAAAATCTTGAAATTCATCAAGATAAACATGGACTATTTCGTGTTTCAGTAAGGTCTAAACAAGGACGTATTTTAGCCCAAACTTCTAATTACGAACAAAGACGAAGTGCTTTGAATGCTGTTGAATCGATTAAAAACTTCTTTTTAACAGATGATGTTGTAGAAGAGAATGATTTTCAACATTTTAATGAGGAAGTATATGATATCGAAGTTGAATTAGATTCTAAAGGAAAAATAGAAATCGTTCATGAAGATGGCTTTTTTTGGTATTTCTTAAAAGCTAGTAATGGACAAGTTATTTGCACTAGCCAAACATATTCATCAAAAGTTTCATGTTTAAATGCGATTGCAAAGTTTAAGTTGGCGGTATATGAAGGTAAATTTTATATTTGCAAGGATAAAAATACCAAGTATCAATTTAAACTTTACAATAAACAAAATAGGCTAATTATAACAGGTGAAGTTTATGATACTAAAGCTCGAGTTTTAAGTGCTATAGAATCGATTAAACGCTTTGCTAAATTAGCTTTAATTATTGAATAGGAAAGTAGGAGGAAAAGATTATGAATTTAAAAGGTACAAAAACAGAAAAAAATTTATGGGCAGCTTTTGCTGGAGAATCACAAGCACGTAATAAATATACTTATTTTGCTTCAGTTGCTAAAAAAGAAGGATATGAACAAATTGCTGAATTCTTTGAAAAAACTGCAAACAATGAAAAAGAACATGCTAAATTATGGTTTAAAGCTTTAAATGGTATTGGGGATACTAAAGCTAATTTACAAGAAGCTGCAAGCGGAGAAAATTATGAATGGACAGATATGTATGCTACATTTGCTAAAGAAGCAGAAGAAGAAGGATTTGTAGAATTAGCTGCTCAATTTAGAGCTGTTGGTGAAATTGAAAAAGAACATGAAAAACGTTACAATGCTTTATTAAAAAATATTTTAGAAAATAAGGTATTTACTAAAGATTCAGAGTTAACAGTTTGGGAATGCCGTAACTGTGGACACTTACATATTGGTTTAAAAGCTCCTGAAGTTTGTCCAGTATGTAAACATGCTCGTAGCTACTTTGAAGTACATAAAGAAAACTATTAATATTAAAGTTAGGCACATTATTCTTTCGTGAATAATGTGCTTTTTTTTTGCAAATTATGTGAAATTATAAAAATACTTTACTTGATAAAGTTTATGTGATAAACTATTAAATATCCAAAAAACGAAAGGAGTAGTGACATGAAAGAACTAAATAATACAACAATTTCTGACGACAAAAATTTAGCAATATATCAAGAACTAAAAGTAGTTAGTAAGCGTTTAAGAAATATTCATGAAATGGTTTTTAAAGAGCAAAATCTTACTCCGATTGAAGGGATGATTTGTTATAGTTTATACAAGTTTCAGTGCGAAAATAAAATTATATCGATTAGTGAAATTGCCAAAAACAATGATGTGACAATCCCGGCAATTATGCATAAATTAACTAACTTAGAAAAAAAGGGATTAATTTATAAGTATAGTTTAGATGATGATAAGCGTACAAAATATATTCGTTTAACAGATCTAGCCATTCAATCTTTTGAACAGACCATTAAGAAGTTTGATTTAATATTTTTAAGTGTATTAAATGCTTTAGATGATGAAGATATTAAAGATCTAAAACGCATAATGGCAAAGTTGAATAAAATGATGGAGGAATACAATGTTTAAATTATTTAAATATTTTTCAATTAAAGAATGGATATTAAGTTTAGTAGTTGTGCTTCTGGTTTTTATTGCCTGTTATTCAGATTTACAACTACCTGATTTAATGGAAAAAATTATCCGTGAAATTATGATTATCGGAAATAACAACCCAGTAATTGCAGCGATGGGTGATAAAGCTGTAATTTATCGTAATGGATTAATTATGTTAGGTTATGTCAGCCTATCATTAGTAAGTAATGTTATTGTTTGTTTATTAGCTGCCCGTATTGGTAGTGGTTTATCATTAAAACTTCGTAGTGAAGTATTCCATAAAGTAGAATCTTTTTCATTACAAGAAATTGATAAATTTTCAACTGCAAGTTTAATTACGCGTACTACAAATGATATTACCCAAATTCAAACTGTTATGATTATGATGTTTAGAATAGCAATTGCTTCACCAATTACTGCAGCAATTGCAATTTTTAAAGCAGTAGATAAAAGTCCTAATTTATCGGTTGTAATTGCGGGAGCAGTTTTCGCCTTAATTACTGTAATTGTTTCTTTATGTTTAATTGTTTTACCGAAATATCGTCAAATCCAAAGTAGAACAGATGAGTTAAACCGTGTAACTCGCGAAAATTTAACAGGGATTCGTGTTATTAGAGCTTACAATACAGAATCTATTGAAGAAGAGAAATTTGATGATGTTAATAAGAAATTAACAAACATCTATATTTTTGTAAATAATAATATGAATATTTTAATGCCAGCATTGACATTAATAATGTCAGGTGTTTCATTAGCAATTGTTTGGTTTGGATCATATTTAGTTCACAATTTAACATTAGATTATGAAGTATTAACGACATTTACACAATATGCAATGCAAGTCATTATTTCGTTTATGATGCTTTCAATGTTTTTAATTTTCTTCCCACGTGCTCAAGTTTCCGCTAAACGTGTTTTAGAAGTTTTAAATACTAAAAATTTAATTGTTGATCCAAAAGTTCCACAACAATCAACTGATATTGAAGGTGAAGTTGAATTTAGAAATGTCGCTTTTAGATATGAAGATGCCAGTGATGATGTTGTTTCAAATATCAGTTTTAAAGTTAAAAAAGGAGAAACATTAGCCATCATTGGAGCTACAGGTAGTGGTAAATCTACAATTATTAATTTAATTCCTCGATTATATGATGTTACAGCAGGAGAAGTTTTAGTTGATGGTGTTGATGTTCGTAATTATAAATTAGAAGATTTACGTAATAAAATAGGTTATGTTCCACAAAAAGGTGTTTTATTTTCTGGAACTATTAAAACTAACTATGAATTTGGTAAACGTGATTTAACAACTACTGATATGGATGAAGCTTCACAAATTGCTCAAGCAAGTGAATTTATAAGCAAACTTGACCAACAATATGATACTAAGATTAGTCAAGGTGGAACAAATGTATCTGGTGGTCAACGTCAAAGATTAAGTATCGCTCGTGCTTTGATTAAAAAACCAGAAATATTAATTTTTGATGATTCTTTTAGTGCGCTTGATTATAAAACAGATAAGAAATTACGTGCTGCATTAAAAGAACACACTAAAAATACAACAAATATCATTGTTGCACAAAGAATCGGAACGATTATTGATGCAGATCAAATTATTGTTTTAGATGAAGGTAAAATTGTTGGAAAAGGAACTCATAGAGAACTTTTAGATACTTGTGAAGTTTATCAAGAAATTGCCTTATCACAATTATCGAAGGAGGAATTAGAGTAGTATGAAAAGGATGCCAAATAAACAAGTTGATGTAAAAAAATCTTTAGGCGATCTATTTAGATATTTAAAACCATATAGTGGCTTAATACTTCTTGCTGTTTTATTAGCTGCTTTTGGAACATTTTTCTCTATTACAGGTCCAAAAATTCTGTCAAGAATTACTAATCATATTCAAGATGTATTAGTAAGTGGCAGTGTCGAATTTGATTTTAAATATATTAATAAAATTGGATTTATCTTAATTGGTATTTACATTTTTAGTGCTATTGCTCAATATATACAGGCACGTATTATGACACATGTAACGCAAACAGTATGTAATCGATTACGTCGTGATATTAGCCATAAAATTAATCGATTACCATTAAATTATTTTGATACACGTACACACGGTGATGTTTTAAGTGTTGCGACAAATGATATTGATACACTAGGACAATCGTTAAACCAAGCAATAAGTCAACTAGTTAGTAGTATGACAATGTTAATTGGAATTTCCATAATGTTAATCTCGATTAGTTGGATTATGTTCGTTATTGCTTTAGTTTCTGTTCCTGTTTCGATGATATTAATGTTCTTTGTTGTAGGTAAATCACAACGTTACTTTAAGCAACAACAAGAAAGCTTAGGAGAGTTAAACGGACATATCGAAGAAGTGTACTCTGGACATAATGTTATTAAAGTATTTAATGCAGAAGATGAAGTAAGTATTAAATTTAATAGTATTAATAAAAAACTATATAATTCATCATATAAAAGTCAATTTTTATCTGGAATGATGATGCCAATTATGACATTCGTTTCTAATGCAGCATATATTGTTATTTGTATAATTGGTGGAAATATGGCTGCAAATAAAACTTTAAAGGTTGGAGATATTGTTGCTTCCATTCAATATATCCGCCAATTTAATCAACCATTAGGACAAATTGCTCAAATCTTAAATGTTTTACAACAAACAGCAGCCGCAAGTGATCGCGTATTTACATTCCTTAATGAAACAGAAATGACTTTCGAAAAAGATAAAATTACTAAAATGGAAAAAGTAGTAGGAAATGTAGAGTTTGATCATGTTAAATTTGGATACTCAGAAGATAAAATTATTATTAATGATTTCTCAATTAAAGTTAAAGCAGGGCAAAAAGTAGCCATTGTTGGACCTACTGGAGCTGGAAAAACAACTATTGTTAATTTATTAATGCGTTTTTATGAATTAAATAGTGGGGATATTATTATCGATGGTATTAAAACAACAGATATGACACGTGAATGTGTTCATAGTTTATTCTCAATGGTTCTACAAGACACATGGTTATTTGAAGGAACAATTAAAGAAAATATTAAATATGGTAAGTTAGATGCCACAGATGAAGAAGTATATGAAGCATGTAAGATGGCTCATATTGATTATTTCATTCGTTCTTTACCAGGTGGATATGATATGGTATTAGATGATAATGCTAATTTAAGCCAAGGACAAAAACAATTATTTACTATTGCTCGTGCAATGCTAGCTAATAGACAAATGTTGATTTTGGATGAGGCAACATCTAGCGTTGACACTAGAACTGAAATTTTAATTCAAAAAGCAATGGATAAATTAACTGAAGGAAGAACAAGTTTTGTTATTGCACATCGTTTATCAACTATTAAAAATGCTGATTTAATTTTAGTTATGAAAGATGGAAATATTATCGAAACGGGAAATCATGAGCAATTAATTACTTTAAATGGTTTCTATGCTGATTTATATAATTCACAATTTTCTGAAAATTAAGTTTTAAAAAGGTAGATCACTTTAAGTGATTTACTTTTTTATTATGAAAAAATTTTTATAACAATTAAAAACATTTTCAAATAAAAAAAACTTGTCATATAAGTAGTTTTTCGATATAATTACCGTGCTTAAGAAATTAAGCTAAATAAATAATTTTTTCTCATATGTCCATAGACATTTTTCTTTTCTCGAACTTGGTGAATTTAATTCACCTTTTTTCTTTTTTTATGTGATATAATTTAACGGTAGGAGTGATAAAATGATAACAGATTTAATTAATGAAAAGATTGTTAAAATAATTTTAAGTAATAAAGTAAATAAAGATTATGATTATAATAAGGTTATAATAAAACCAGTTAAAATTAAGGATAATGTAAAGTATCAATTTGAATCGTTTACCGATAAACAAGCATTTCATATTAACTTATCATTGGAAGAAGCCAAGAAAAAAATTGAGGAATTATTTAATGAACATTTTAAACAATTAGATGCATATTTACTAGATGAATATGTTATGTATAAAAAATCTAAAAAAGGAAAAATACTAACTACTTCGAAAAAATTAACAAATAATTTAAAAGTTTCATTAGATCACAACAAGCAAAAGAAATATATTATTAATGAAGGTGATATCATACCACCATTAATAGATTTAGGTGTCATGACAAATGAAGGTAAAATAGTTAAGTCTAAATACGATAAGTTCAAACAAATTTGTCGTTTTCTTGAGATGATCGATGATGCTATAAAAGATGAAAAAGAATTGAATATCATTGACTTTGGTTGTGGAAAATCTTATCTGACATTTGTTTTGTATTATTATTTAGTTGATGTAAAAAAAATGAATGTAAAGATAATCGGATTGGACTTAAAAAAAGATGTTATTGCTCAATGTAATGAGATAAGAGATAAATATAAATATCAAAACCTAGATTTTAAATTAGGTGATATTAGTTTATATAAACCAGATTTTAAAGTGGATATGATTATAACATTACATGCATGTGATGTAGCTACAGATTACGCTATTTATCACGCTATAAATTATCAAGTGAAATATTTATTTAGTGTTCCATGCTGTCAACATGAAATTAATAATCAGTTAAAAAATAGCAGTTTACATTTGATTAATAAATACGGTCTTTTAAAAGAACGTTTTTCAAGTTTATTAACTGATGCGATTAGAGCTAATATCTTGGAATATTTTGGTTATAAGGTGCAAGTTTTAGAGTTTATTGATTCAATTCATTCACCTAAAAATATTTTATTAAGATGTAGTTATCAAGAAATTAATGATACGAAGCAAGAAGTTATTAAAAAAGAATTAGATGAATTATTAAAAGACTATCAAATTAAACAAACACTTTATGATTTAATGTTTACAAAGTAAATACGAAAAAAACTTATAATATTTGTTCGAGGTGGAATAAATGAATAAGTTTTTTTATTTTATACAATGTATAACATTGTTTTTTAATCCTATTTTTAATAATAATAACAATTATTACTTTTGTCAAAGTGATGGAATTTGCTATATTGATGATTTTATAAATAGTTCTTATAAATTTGATGAATACGATGAAATTGTAGTTTTAAATTTGGGATATTACTTAAATTCTTTTGATTATCCTGGTGAGCATGAGTTAATTTTACAGTTAAAAAAAGCAGAAGAAGTTCAATTTGTTTCGTTAAAGTATGAAATAATAGCCGATAATGAGTTACCTAAAGTTGAGCTAGATTGTAATTTAGAGGATATTGAAATAACATTAAAAAATTATTATTATAATCAAGATTTTTGTGTAGTTTATAAAAATCAAGATTTTGTAATTGTTCAAGTAAAAAAATCTGATGATTATTATTATGAAAAACTGCAAATTAGACCGTACTCTTATTCTAGTATAATGAGAAAAAAGATTAGTTTTTATGGAAGTTTAATATTATTAGGGATTATTTTATTGGAAAAAACGATAGTTTATTTATATCGAAAAGTAAATAACTTATTGTAAATGTTTTCATTTAATTGACACCGTATAACTTTTTTGTATAATTTAGTTAGAAATCGAACTAAATATATGGTGATTAAATGAACGGTATTTTAAAGAAAATAAACACCTTGTCAAATAAAATAAAACGCGAGATTGATAAAAAGTTGTCTAAATATGGTATAACATTTATTCAAGCTCGTTTTATTTTGTTTATATCAAAAAGTCAGGGAGATATTTATCAAAAAGATTTATTAAATCATTTTGAAATTCGAAAATCTTCAATAACAAGTATCTTACAATTAATGGAACGTGATGGTTTAATTGTTAGAGAGTCTAATAATAGTGATTATCGCTTTAAAAAAATTATTTTAACCGATAAAGCATTATCATTAAGTAATGTTATTCGTAGTATAATTTATGATTTTGAAAATCAAGTTCTTTCCACGTTTAGTGCAGATGAAAAAAAATTACTATTGATGTTTTTAAATAAAACAGATTTAGCAATTGAAAATTTATCAAAGGAGTAGTATATGGTTAGAGAGTTGTTAAAGTTTACAAAAGGTTATGAAAAAGAAACCATTTTATCACCTGTCTTTGTATCATTAGAAGTTATTTTAGAAGTATTTATACCATTCGTTATGAATCTAATGATTAATGAAGGAATTAATAAAAGTGATATTAATGCATGTATTTTATATGGTGTTTTAATGGTTGTGTTAAGTATTTTTTCGTTAACATTTGGAATTATTAGTGGTCGTTATTGTGCTATTAGTAGTTGTGGATTTGCGAAAAACTTAAGACAAGCACTATATCACAAAATTCAAGATTATTCATTTTCAAATATTGATCATTTTTCAACACCGAGTTTAATTACACGTATTACAACAGATGTTAATAACGTGCAAAATTCATTTCAAATGATCATTCGTGTTGCAGTTAGAGCACCATTTATGATTATTTTTTCATTAATTATGTCAATGATTCTAAATATGAAATTAGCGATGATCTTTGTTTTTGCAATCCCATTATTATCTATTGCATTATATTTAGTAATACATTTTGCTAATCCGTATTTTAAAAAGTTGTTCAAAGAGTATGATTCATTAAATCGTACAGTTCAAGAAAATATTTCAGGAATTCGTACTGTTAAGGCATTTGTTAATGAAGAAGAAGAAAAGAAAAAATTCTTCTCAACAAATACAAGTTTATATGGATATTCTAAGGGTGCTGAAAAATTATTAATTTTAAACACTCCAGCATTACAATTTGTTTTATATGGAAGTATTTTATTAATTTCTTATTTAAGTGCAAAAATGGTAGTTGCTGATGAAATGCTAGTTGGTCTAATTTCTACTTTCTTAAGTTATGTAATGCAAATTTTAATGAACTTAATGATGTTTTCAACAGTTTTAGCGATGATTGTCATGTCAAAAGCATCATTAGATCGTATTTTAGAAGTATTGCATGAAAAAATTGATATTACTAATCCAGAAAATCCTGCTATGATGGTACCAAATGGTGATATCCAATTTAAAGATGTTACATTCTGTTATCAAAATGGTGAAGCAGTTTTAGAAAACATTAATATTGATATCAAAAGTGGAGAAACAGTTGGAATTATTGGTCCTACAGGAAGTTCTAAAACAAGTTTAGTTTCACTTATATCACGTTTATATGATGTTACATCAGGTGAGTTATTAGTAGGTGGAATAAACGTTAAAAATTATGATATTGAAGTTTTACGTAATGAAGTAAGTGTTGTATTACAAAAAAATGTATTATTCTCTGGAACAATTGCGGACAACTTACGATGGGGAAATGAACACGCAACATTAGAAGAAATTAAACATGCTGCTGAATTAGCTTGTGCAGCAGAATTTGTTGAACGTTTCCCAGAAAAATATGATACTCATATTGATCGTGGTGGTGTTAACGTTTCAGGAGGACAAAAACAACGTTTATGTATCGCTCGTGCTTTATTAAAAAAACCAAAAATTTTAATTCTTGATGATTCAACAAGTGCAGTTGATACTAAAACAGACTCACAGATTCGTTATGCATTTAAAACAGAAATTCCTAATACAACAAAAATTATTATTGCACAACGTATTTCAAGTGTTATGGAAGCTGATAAAATAATTGTTTTAAATGATGGAAAAATCAGTGATATTGGTACACATGAAGAACTTATTAATCGAAATGAGTTATACAGAGATATTTATAATCAACAAGTGAAAGGAGCCTAAGAATGAAGAAAAAAGCAAAAAATCCCATGTCTATTTTGGGTAAATTAATCAAATTAATCTTAGAAAACTATCCTGTTACTTTTGTTATAGTTGTTATTTGTATTTTCATTAGTGCAGTAAGTAGTTCAATTGGAACATATTTTATTAAAGATATTATTGAGTATATTGATCCTTTAAAACAACAAGCTGACTTAGGATTAGCCGTAGATTATTCACCATTAGTTAAAGAACTTTTAAAAATGTTATTTGTTTATGTGGCAGGAATTATCTCGACGTATATTTATTCACGTTTAATGGTTAATGTTGCTCAAGGAACATTAAAAGATATTCGTAATCGTATGTTCAACCACATGCAAACATTACCAATAAAATACTTTGATACACATAGTCATGGAGATATCATGAGTCGATATACTAACGACACTGATACGCTTCGTCAAATGTTAAGTCAAAGTATCCCACAAATATTATCATCTATTTTTCAAGTAGTTGCACTAACTGTTTTAATGTTAATGCTAAATGTTATTCTGACAATCTTAATGATGATTATGGTTGTTGTGATGATTTTTATTACACGATATATCGGTTCTAGAAGTGGACGAAACTTTGTTTTACAACAAATCGCAATTGGAAATTTAAATGGATATATTGAAGAAATGATTGAAGGACAACGTGTTATTAAGGTTTTCTGTCACGAAGAACATGCTAAAAAAGATTTTGACAAATTAAATGAAGAATTATGTCGTGATGCTACTAAAGCTAATGTTTATGCTAGTATCTTAATGCCTGTTTTAGGAAATTTAAGTTATTTTAATTATGCCTTTACAGCTATTTTAGGAGGATATTTAGCTATTTATGGTGTTTTAGGGTTTAATATTGCCAAATTAATTCCATTTTTACAATTTTCAAGACAATTCTCTATGCCAATATCACAAATTTCGCAACAATTTAATTTAATTGTTATGGCACTTGCCGGAGCAGAACGCATTTTTGAATTACTTGATGAAAAGCCTGAAGAGGATTTAGGAACTGTTACATTAGTTGATGTAAAAATAGAAAATGATACATTAGTTGAAGCAAGTGAAAAAACAGGTATCTGGGCTTGGAAACGTGTTTCAAATGATGGTACTATTACTTATAAACAAGTTTTAGGAGATGTTCGTTTTAAAGATGTTGATTTCGGATATCGCGATGATAAAATTGTTTTACATAATGTAAGTTTATTTGCTAAGCCTGGTCAAAAGATTGCCTTTGTAGGGGCAACAGGTGCTGGTAAAACAACTATCACAAATTTAATTAATCGTTTTTATGACATTCAAGAAGGACAAATTATTTTTGATGGTATTGATATTAAAGAAATAAAAAAAGCAGACTTACGTCGTGCTTTAGGAATTGTTTTACAAGATACTAGTTTATTTACCGGAACGATTAAAGAAAATATCAAATATGGTAAATTAGATGCCACAGATGAAGAAGTCTATGAAGCTTGTAAACTAGCTAATGCAGATTCTTTTATTCAAACATTAAAAGATGGATACGATACTGTAATAACTGGTAATGGAGATAGTTTATCTCAAGGTCAAAGACAATTATTATCTATAGCTCGTGCGGCAATAGCAAATCCACCTGTTTTAATTTTAGATGAAGCCACATCAAGTATTGACACTTATACAGAAAAGTTAATTACAGAAGGAATGGATCGTTTAATGCATGGTCGTACAGTATTTGTTATTGCTCATCGTTTATCAACTGTACAAAATTCTGATGCGATTATGGTTTTAGAGTTAGGTAATATTATTGAACGCGGAAATCATGATGAATTAATAGAACAAAAAGGAAAATATTATCAGTTATATACTGGAGCTTTCGAATTAGAATAAAAGAAGATTACATTATACTGAATCTTATAAATTGGACTAAGTAAAATTAACTTAATATTACTTGATTATTGGATTGATGTCTATATATTATAGGTGTCAATCCTTTTAATTTTTTAAAATTCTTATATCTTGTTTTATTTTCTTCAGAAATATCTGTAATTAGAGATTTAATCGCTTTATTCAATTTTAAAGAAATTTAACATCTTTTTAAGTTGATATTCCTTGATTCATACACAACTTTTTTTCTTCTTTTGTTGCTGTGTTCTTTGTTGAACCAAGACTTTCAATTTTTTTAATAGATCATTTTCCATTTCTAACTTTAGCATTTCTTTCTTCAAGTTCTTTAATACGTCTATCTTTATCATCTAAACTTAATTTCATAATAAAATCCCATAATTCTTTCTAGTATTTTCTACTAGTCCAACTTATGGGGGAAAGTATAAATTTGACTTTTTTATATAAATAACAATAAACTAATAGCCATAATAATCATTCCGGATATCAATCCATAAATTGAAAGATGGTGTTCACCATATTCTCTTGCAGAAGGTAGAAGCTCGTCAAAAGAAATAAAGACCATTATTCCAGCTACACCAGAAAAAATAATTCCAAAGATGGTTTCATTCATAAAAGGCATTAAAATTAACCACCCGATTAATGCCCCGATTGGTTCGGCTAATCCCGATAAAAATGAGTATATAAATGCTTTTCTTTTAGATCCAGTAGCATGATAAATTGGGGCAGAAACAGCAATTCCTTCAGGAATGTTGTGCATCGCTATAGCAATAACGATAGGAACAGCTATTCCTGGATCTTGTAATGCAGATACAAATGTCGCCAAACCTTCAGGAAAGTTATGGATTCCAATTGCTAGAGCAGTAAAAATTCCCATTCGCATTAATTTCTGATTTGTTGTTTTATTATCATTGATATTTTTTGGTTCATGCGGATTTTTATCCGCAGGAATTAATTTATCGATTATAGCAATTAAAAACATTCCTGCAAAAAAACTTATAACAGTAACCCAACTTCCCATTTTAGTTCCTAAAGAATTCGTTAATGAACTTTGAGCGTTACTAAATATTTCAATCATCGAAACATAAATCATAACTCCAGCAGAAAATCCTAAACTGATTGATAAAAATTTTGTATTAGTCTTTTTTTGAAATAAGGAGATTAAACTTCCAATTCCAGTGGATAAACCAGCAATAAGCGTTAATAAAAAAGCATAAAAAACATCCAAAATGACACCCTCCTTTAACAGTTAGACTAAACTAACTTTTTTATTTATAATACCATTAAATATAAGATGTGTCAAATTATATAGTATAAAAGGGCTTAATTAAGACCTTTATAAATAAAAAAAACTTCAAAAAAACTTTGAAGTATCATTATAATAATGGTGCGGGTAACAGGAGTCGAACCTGCACGGTTGCCCGCTAGATCCTAAGTCTAGTGCGTCTGCCAATTTCGCCATACCCGCATTGCACTAGTAATTATATAAAAAAAAATTATGGAAGTCAACTATTTTTTTAAAAATTATTTTAGAAGTTTAATAGGATAGGAAATTTATAAAAAATATTGTAGAAAATAAGTTTTAAATGGTATAATAAAAACATGTATTAATATATGGAGGATAATAAAAAAAATGAACGCACAAACGATTTTCACTTTACTAGGAGGATTAGGAATTTTCCTATTTGCTATTGAATTAATGGGAAATTCATTAAAATTACTTGCTGGTAATCGTATGAAAACATTTATTGAAAAAACAACTAATACACCTTTAAAGGGAATTTTTGTCGGAATGATTGTAACAATATTAATTCAATCATCAAGTGCCACAACCGCCTTAACCGTTGGATTAGTTCGCGCGGGATTGATGAGTCTACCACAAGCGATTGGAGTTATCATGGGAGCTAATATTGGAACGACAATAACGGCTTTTTTAGTTGGATTAAAAATTAGTGAATACTCGCTATTAATTGTTGGAATTGGAGCAATTATGCTATTTTTCTTTAAAAAAGAAATTATTAAAAATTTAGGATCATGTCTATTAGGTTTTGGATTATTGTTCTTTGGTTTAGAACTAATGGGTGATTCTATGGGTGTTTTTGCGGAAAGCGATACAGCGATTAGATTATTTGAAAATTTAAGTCATAATCCTATATTAGGGTTATTAATTGGAACTTTAGTTACTGCTGTAATACAATCATCAAGTGCTGCTACAGGAATTTTACAAACATTATACGCTCAAGGTACCATTACAATTTTAGCATGTTTACCTATTTTAATTGGTTCTAATATCGGAACTACAGTTACAGCATTGTTATCTAGTGTGGGAGGAACTGTTTCAGCCAAAAGAACCGCATTTATTCATGTCTTATTTAATTTGGTTGGTGCATTAATTTTCATGATTTTATTAAAACCTTATTCTTGGGTTGTAGGATCTATTGAAACAAATTTCTTAGCTACTATAGGTGCATCAAAGGAAATGACTTTAGCTATCGCACATATGATATTTAATTTAACAACAACATTAGTTTTATATTGGTTTATCAATCAAATGGTAAAGCTTGCTTGTCGTGTAATTAAAGATGATAAAAAAGAATTTTCTTATCGTGAGATTTTGTCACAAGAAGAATTAATTAATGAATCACCGGTAATAGCTTTATCGTTTGCCAAAAAAGCGATTATTCATATGGCAGATTTAGTTACAGAATTTTTTGATATAACAACAAAATATTCGTTTAATCGTAATGACAATGATTTTAATAAAGCTAAAGAAATTGAAGAACATATCGATTCTTTAGATGTTGAAATTCATGATTATTTAATTGAAATTACATCTAAAGAAATAAGTGATAGTGATTCCAAACTTATTTCTAATTATTTAAATGCGATTCGTGATTTAGAGCGTATCGGCGATCATTGTATGAATATTTTTGAATTCTTTGAAGAACGTTATAATGATGATCAAAATAGTTTATCACCACAAGGTGAAAATGATTTAAAAGAATTATATAGTCTTTTAAAAACAATGTTAGATAATGCCATTCAAGCATTTACTACTGAAGATAAAAAACCGGCTTTAAATGTCGTTGAAAGTGAAGATTTAGTCGACAGTTTAGAAAAGAAATTCCGTAAACGTCATATATTACGTTTAAATAGTGGAGAATGTAGTATCAATAAAGTTGATAACTTCTTTGATATTCTAGCTAATCTAGAACGTATTGGTGATCATTTATCGAATATTGCATTATCGATTTTTGATGAAAATTTCTTTTCCAATGAAGAATTACAAACATCTAATTAACAATTATATAGTATTTAAGGGTTATGTTTATAATTAAAAACATAACCCTTTTATTTTTGTAATAAAAAATAGAAAACTAAATATATTTATGGAATAGTTATATTTATCCATAACAAATCTATTTTATTTCATATTATATAATTGAAAGGAGGGATAATGATGAATTGTTGCTCAAAAAATAATTCTCAAACAAGTATTTATGATTTATTAGATGACAATAGACGTTCAAATCGTAATGAAATTGAAGCTTGTGGAACAACTTTCGAATTCAATTTACGAGAAGTAAGCGAAAATACGTTTAACTTAGTTGTAACTCCTTGTTCACAGCCAACAGCTGTTTATGAAATTGCACGCATTACGGTGCGTGAAAATAACTGTACAGGGTTAAAGTATTTCCAAGCATTTGTAAATACTGACCCCGTAGAAATTATTCAAGATTGTAATTTAAGAAATATTATATGTCGTAGCATTATGGCTTACTTTAATGGAAATACGCCAATTAGATGTCGTGGTTGCCAAAGTGGAAGAAATAATTGTTATTAAGTATTTTAAAGAACCCGTTGGGTTCTTTTTTTAAATTAAGCCTTTATTATAGGCTTTTTTAAATATAATTTTTTTTATTTTTTTGTCATTAATAATAATTTTTTTTTATATATATCAATCAGTTGAATATAATATTAAAATGAAGTATACTTCCAATTAAAGGGAGTGAAGAAAGATGGTAGATGTTGTCGTAAAACGTGATGGTAGAAGAATGGTTTTCGATAAAGAAAAAATTAAGGGGGCTTTATTTAAAGCTTTTAAAGCGAGTAACTATGCCAATTTAGAAGAAACTGATGCAATTTTAAAAAGAATTCTAGTTCTAATTAATGAACAATATGAAAAAGAGATCACAGTAGAAGAGGTTCAAAACATTGTTGAGGATGTATTATTAGAATTGGGATATCAAGACATTGCGAAACGTTATATTATATATCGCAATGAAAGAACAAAAATGCGAGAAATGAATACTAGTTTAATGCGAACTTTTTGTTCTATGACGTTTGATGATGAAGAAGGAAATAATTTAAAACGTGAAAACGCCAATGTTAATGGTGAAACAGCGATGGGAATGATGCTTAAATATGGAAGTGAAGGAGCAAAAGATTTTTATAAAAAATTTATTTTAGATAAGCGTTATGCTAAGGCTCATGATGATGGATATATTCACATCCATGATTTAGATTTTTATAATTTTACTACAACATGTTGTCAAATTGACTTAACGAAATTATTTAAAGGTGGATTTTCGGTAAGTGAAGGATTCCTTAGAGAGCCTAATAGTATTCAAACTTATGCATCTTTGGCTTGTATAGCTATTCAATCTAATCAAAATGATCAACATGGTGGGCAATCAATTTGTAATTTTGATTTTGATATGGCAGAAGGGGTAAAAAAAACATATTATAAACATTACAAACGTAATTTACAAAAAGCAATTAGTTTGTATGATGAAGATTTTAAATTAGATGAAATATATTTCATTTTATCTAAAAAAAATCCTGTATTAGATCAAAATAATGGTGTTGATGAACAAGTTTATCAGTTACTTGAACAAAATTTTACTAGACCAGTAGTTGAAAAAATAATGAAGTTTGTTTTAAAAAACAGTTATGAAGAAACTAATCAAGATACATATCAAGCAATGGAATCATTAATTCATAATTTGAATTCCATGCATTCACGTGCAGGAGCTCAAGTTCCTTTTTCGTCATTAAACTATGGAACTGACACCTCAAGTGAAGGTCGAATGGTTATTAAAAACTTATTACTTTCAACTGAAAGAGGTTTAGGAGACGGATCAACACCTATTTTTCCAATTCAAATTTTTAAAGTTAAAGAAGGGATAAATTATAATATCGGTGATCCAAACTATGATTTATTACAGTTATCTTTTAGGGTATCATCAAAACGCTTATTCCCTAATTATAGTTTTTTGGATTCTGATTTTAATAAGATGTTTTATAAAGAAGATGATCCTAAAACAGAAGTAGCTTATATGGGGTGTCGCACACGGGTAATGGGGAATATTTTTAGTGAGTACGAAAAAACACCAGGACGCGGAAATTTAAGTTTCACTTCTATTAATTTACCGCGATTAGCTTTAGAAGCTCAAGGTAATTTAGAGAATTTTTATCAATTATTAGACGAATATTTAAATCTTGTCGCAGAACAACTTTATGAACGTTTTAAAATTCAAGTTTCTAAGCGTGTTTATAATTTTCCATTTCTAATGGGACAAGGTGTATGGCATAATAGTGAAAATTTAAACTATGATGACACCCTTTATGAGGTATTAAAGCATGGAAGTTTAACTGTTGGTTTTATCGGTTTAGCAGAAACCTTAAAAGTTTTAACAGGATATCATCACGGTGAAAGTGAAAAAGCTCAAAATTTAGGATTAGATATTATTAGTTATATGCGAAAAAAAATGGATTTAGAAACAGTGAAACGCCATTTAAATTATGCTTTAATAGCTACACCAGCTGAAGGATTAAGTGGAAGATTTGTAAAAATAGATCGTAAAATTTATGGTGTTATAGAAGGGGTAACAAATCATGAGTATTATACAAATTCTTTCCATATTCCTGTATACTACCCTATAAGTGCCTTTAAAAAAATTTCTTTAGAAGCTCCTTATCATAAATTAACAAATGGAGGACATATTTCATATGTTGAATTAGATGGGAATTTATCTCAAAATCCAGAAGCTTTTGAAACTATTATTAGACATATGCACGATTGTAATATCGGTTATGGTTCAATTAATCATCCTGTTGATCGCGATCCTGTTTGTGGTTATAATGGAGTTATTAATGATGTTTGTCCAAAATGTGGACGTAAAGAAAATGTTATTAAATTTGAACGTATAAGACGTATTACTGGTTATTTAGTAGGAACGTTAGAACGGTTTAATAATGCGAAATATCAAGAAGTATTAGAGCGAGTAAAACACAATGTTAAACATGATTAGAATTTCAGGAATTATAGAAGAATCAGTTGTCGATGGTCCTGGAATTAGGTATGTAATATTTACACAAGGCTGTTTGCATAATTGTTTAAATTGTCATAATCAACAAACACACCCTTTAGATGGTGGATATAACATAAAGATTGATGAATTAGCCAATAATATTAATAATATAAAATATTATGATGGCGTTACAATTAGTGGTGGGGAACCATTTTTACAAATTAGAGAATGTCACTTATTAGTTAGTTTATTAAAAGATAAACACATTATGGTATACACAGGATTTATTTTTGAGGATTTATTAAAAAAATCACAAACTGATTTAGTTTTACATGATTTATTACTAAAAATTGATTTACTTGTCGATGGCCCTTATATTGATAGTTTGAAGAGTTATGATTTACATTTTAAAGGGTCTAAAAATCAGCGTATCATTGAATGTCGAAATTCTATTTTAGAAAATAAAATAATTTTAAGTTCATATAATTAAAAAATTATCCTCTAAAGAATTATTTCTTTATGAGGATTTTTATTATTATATATATTTGGTATAATAAAGATATATAAAGTAGAAATGGGGATAACAAATGTTAGAGATAAAAAAATTACAATTAATTAATGAACAATTAATTTTAAACTTTCCATACGATAATAAAAAAAGTTTTTTACGCTATAAAATCAATAGTAGCTTAAATGCTTTAGATAATATGAACGAGATGCAAGAAAATTTTATCAATACTATCGATGATAAACATGGAAAAGGGGCCTTATTATTACGATTATATGGTTTAGTTCAAGGTCTTTTTGTAGCGATAGATGCGTTATATGATTTAGCATATGGTATAACAAATAGTAAAAATATCATTAATATCAATCAAAATCACATTTTACGTGAATTGAAATATATTCGCAATGATGTAGTTGGGCATCCAACACATCGTGTTTATGAAAATACGATTGGTTATTGTATTTTGAATAAAGATGATATTACTAATCGCGTTTTTTCTTATAAAATAATTGAATGCACTAAGACAACTTGTGAAGAAGCAATACGGCATATTGATTTGGTAGAATGTTTAGAAAATTATTATTTAGAAGCTAATAAACTACTTTCTAAGCTATCTAATATTGAAAAAGATTTAGTAGAAAATAAAAAAGTTAGTGATGATATTAAAATCTTATTAGATATGGTAGCGCAAAAGGATTTTTGTAAGCAATGGGAACAATTTAAAAATAAATATAATTTATTAATGGAAAAATATGAACGTTTTATGTGGCGAAGTAGATTAATAGATATATTAATAGCTAAAGAAGTTCATGATAAATTACTTCAAGAATTAATTAATTATATGATTAGTTACGAATTAGAAAAATTAAATCAATTAGTAATGATCGCAAAAAATAATGAAGTTGGATATATTAAATTACCTTATATGTTAAAAGTATTTTATCGTTTTATGAAGGATAATCCTGATTTTATCCATTATTTGTCATACTTAAATGATGCGACACATCCACTTTTTAAAGTATCATTACATAAGTTTTTAGATAATAAAAAAATTTGTCAAAATAAAACGTTGTTGGCGTTGTTTAATTTTATAAATGAATTGTACATCAAAAAAGAAAATGATCTTATCTATACCATTGGTAGTAAATTAAAGAACTATCGACATAAATAATAGTAGTAATAATTTAAAAAAAATGTTATAATAGATTGGTTATTTAGAAATTTAGAAAGTTGAGATAGAGATATGGAAATTAGAAATATAGCTATTATTGCCCATGTTGATCATGGAAAAACGACATTAGTTGATAAATTATTACAAAGTTCGCATACTTTTAGAGAGAATCAAAATGTTCAAGAAAGAGCGATGGATTCTAATGATATTGAACGTGAACGTGGAATAACTATTTTAGCTAAAAATACAGCTATTAAATATAAAGATTATCGCATTAATATTTTAGATACACCAGGACATGCTGATTTTGGTGGCGAAGTAGAGCGTATTATGAAGATGGTTGATGGTTGTTTATTAGTTGTTGATGCTTATGAAGGAACAATGCCGCAAACTCGTTTTGTGCTAAAAAAAGCTTTAGAGGCAGGATTAACACCAATTGTGGTTATTAATAAAGTAGATAAACCATCAGCTCGTCCATTAGAGGTAATTGATGAGGTTTTAGAATTATTAATCGATTTGGGGGCTGATGAAGAACAATTAGAATTCCCTATTTGTTATACAAGTGCCATCAACAATACTTCAAGTTTACAACCGGATTTAAATACTCAAGAAAAAACGATGAAAAATTTATTAGATTTAATTATTGAATCTATTCCAGCTCCAAAAGTTGATGTTGAAGCACCTCTGCAATTTCAACCTGCGTTATTAGATTATAATGATTTTGTTGGAAGAATTGGTATTGGAAGAATTGTTCGTGGTAAAATGAAAACCGGAGAAATGGTTTCATGTGTTCGCTTAGATGGAACAATCAAACAATTTAGAATCCAAAAATTATTTGGTTTTTTAGGATTAGATCGAATTGAAGTATCAGAAGCTTATGCTGGAGATATCGTTGCTATTTCTGGATTACCCGATATTTCTGTTGGTGAAACGGTATGTAATATAGGAAAAGAAGAGGCTTTAGAGCCTTTGAAAGTTTCAGAACCGACTGTCCAAATGACTTTTGGGACAAATACTTCACCATTTGCAGGAAAAGAAGGAAAATTTGTTACGGCAACTAAAATCGAGGATCGATTGATTAAAGAAATGCAAAAAGATGTTTCATTACGTGTGGATCGAATCGGTAATAGCGAAGAATGGGTTGTTAGTGGTCGTGGAGAATTGCATTTATCAATTCTTATTGAAACAATGCGTCGTGAAGGATATGAATTCCAAGTATCTCGCCCACGTGTTATTGTTAAAGAGGAAAATGGCATTAAGTATGAGCCATATGAATATGTGCAAATTGATTGTCCAGAAGAAACTGTTGGTTCAGTTATTGAAATGTTAGGAAATCGTCGTGGAATTATGGAATCGATGGATCAAAGAAATGGTCAAGCACGTGTTATTTATACGATGCCATCACGCGGTTTAATTGGTTTTAATACAGATTTTATGACTATTACTAAAGGATATGGAATGTGTTCACATATATTCTTAGATTATCGTGAAATGGATAACACAACTGTTGGAGAACGCAAATTAGGTGTTTTAGTATCAATGGATACTGGCGATTCAACGGCTTATTCAATTGGTAAGTTAGAAGATCGTGGAACAATGTTTATTGAACCAGGACAAAAAATATATGAAGGAATGATTGTTGGAGAATGCAATCGCGAAGGTGATTTAGCGGTTAATGTGGTTAAGGCTAAAGCGCAATCTAATACACGTAGTGCAGGAAAGGATAATACTGTAGTTCTTAAAAAACCACGTATTTTATCGTTAGAAGCATGCCTAGAATATATTAATGACGATGAATTAGTTGAAGTTACTCCTAAAAATATTCGCCTACGCAAATACATATTAGATACTAATGAACGTAAAAAATTTGATTCTCGTAAAAAGTATAAAGAAAATTAAGATGAAAAATCAAGTTAATTAATTTAACTTGTTTTTTTTGTGATAAACATTTAATAAAATTAAGTATTCAAATATTTTGATATTAAAAATTATCTTATAAAATAGTTGTCTAACTAGATATAACATGCTACAATAAAGATATTAAAAAATAATGTTAGGAGTTTTTAAGAATGAATAAAACAGCGATCGTTGTATGTGGTAATAGTGGAATCGACTATTTAGGTGAATTTAAAGATGTTTTTGTATTACGTTCAATCCTTAATCTAGGGGACAAAGAATATGAGGATTTTATTGACATTAAAGCAGAAGAGTTCTATGATATTATAGCTAAAGATCCAGATATTAATTTATCGACAAGTCAAACACCGGTTGGTAAAATTAGGGAAATGTTTGAAAATATTAAAAATTTAGGATATAAAAGTATCATTTGTATTACAATTTCATCTAAATTAAGTGGAACTGTTAATGCCATGCGCTTAGCTGGAACAATGGTAGAGGATATTGATGTTTACACAATTGATTCTAAATTTGTTAGTTATGTTGAAGTTTGGATGGTGTTAGAAGCTAAACGCTTGTTAGAAAGTGGAATGGATGCTTCTTTAGTGGCCTCTGAGATTTCTTTGATTCCAGAACGTTGTCGTGTTTATGTTTGTGTTGATACTTTAAAATTTTTAGTTAAAAATGGCCGTTTAAATGGTGTTGCAGGATTCTTAGGCTCATTCCTTAAATTAAAGCCACTTTTAGAATTTGATAATGATGGTGCTTTGGTTACTAAAGAAAAAATCAGAACACTCCCAAAAGCTAAAGCACGTACCATGGAAATTTTATTATCAGAAATTAAAGGTAAAAATATTATTTTAATCGGTGTTTATACGAATAATAAAGAAGAAGTTAATGCTTTATTAGAACAAGTTAAGGCTAATGCTAATGATTGTAATTTAGTGGATGTTGTTTTATGCCCATTAACACCGGTTGTTGGAGCTCATGCCGGACCAGGAACATTTGCTTTAGGATATATTGAAATAAAATAGAAAGGGTGCTATTTTTGCAAGAAAAAACAAGAAATATTTTAAATGAATTATTAGTTGATGTTTTTAATCATATTTTAGATATTGAACAAAACCAATTAAAGAAAAATGGTGTAAATTTATCGATGAACGAGGTTCACGTTTTAGAAGCTGTAACATTAGTTAAAGAACCTAAAATGGGTGATATAGCTGAAAAACTTAGAATTACAGTGGGAAGTTTAACAACTTCAGTAAATCGTCTTGTAAAAAAAGGATATATCGTTAGACGCGATGATGAAAAAGATCGTCGAAAAGTGTTATTAGAATTAACCGAATCCGCCCAAAAAGTTTTAAAAGTACACGAAGAATTTCATAATCATTTAATTGATTCATTGTTTTTAGATATGAAAATAGAAGATGAAGTTGTTCTTATTAAGTCTTTAGAAAACATTTTAAGCTTTTTTAAATTGAAATTAAATTAAGTAATTACATTTTTTGCCATTTATTATATTTTTTTTCAAAAAAAGATTGATTTATTTTTAATAAAGGAGTATACTGAATGTAGGTAGTATTTATTGTTTATTTACAAAGTATTACTGAATTAAAACAAAAGGAGTTTTTTAAATGAAAGGTATAGTTAAATGGTTTGATTCAGAAAAGGGATATGGATTTATCACTTCTGAAGAAGGAAAAGATGTATTTGTTCACTACAGTGCAATTGTTGCTGAAGGTTACAAAGCTTTAGCAGAAGGGGACCAAGTTGAATTCGAAGTAAAAGAAGGAGACAGAGGACCTCAAGCAAGCAACGTAGTAAAGTTATAATATAATTTTCTCAAAACTTAAAATAAATGAACTATGAAAATAGTTCTTTTATTTTGATAATACTTTCATTTAATTTTGAAGCGTTTTTTAAAACGCTTTTTTTATTTTTATTTTTTAATTATTGACAATAATTAAGGAAAATGTATAATATAAATATCTTTATTATATTAAAGATAATTTGCAAAGATAGTTTAAAATTATAGTATTAAACTTGAGTATAATTATGCAAGCCCATGATCTTCATAATTATGGGCTTTATTTATTAGTTGTCCATTATATTCAAATGGGCCTTTTTTTTACTCTTGTTTATTGTAGGGGGTATGCTTTTATGGAAGGCCGACGTTTTTTTAATATATAAAAAATTTAAAAAAAGAAATGGAGAATTATAAAATGAAAAAAATTATACTTGCTTTTATATTAGGAATATTAACTTTCAATTTAGTTGGATGTAGTAACAATAAAAGTTCGTGGCAAGATGAAAAATATGAGAAAACAATCGATGTTACTGGAGCAAAACTAGTAAACGAAGGTAAATTAACTGTAGCGTTATCTCCCGATTATGCTCCGTATGAATTTTTGGACTTAACTAAAAGCGGAATTGCCCAATTTAATGGATCGGATGTATACTTTGCATCATATTTAGCGCAAAATTTTGGTTTAGAATTAGATATTATACAAATGTCATTTGATAACCTATTCGCAACATTAACGACTAATAAAGCCGATATTGTTATTTCTGGATTAACTTATTCATCAGAAAGAGCTGAAAATTACGGATTAACAAAATCTTATTATGATGATGGAGAAGGCGGACAAGTATTGATTTGTTCGAAAGAAGATGTTGATAAATTTAAGACATTAGATGATTTAAATAAAAGTAATATTAAGATTTCTGCCCAAAATAATTCATTACAAATGGATTTAGTAAAAGAATTTTTACCATCAGCACAAATTGATTTAATCCAATCAATTCCAGATGGTTTAACAAAAATTAAACAAGATAAAGTTGATGCATTAGCCATTTCAGAATTAGCTGCTTTAACGGTAGTTGAGGAAAATAGTGATTTTGTTATTATTCCGAATGTATCTTTCCCTACAGAAGAAAGTGGACTAATTGCTTGTGTATCTAAAAATAATACTGTTTTATTAGAAAAGGTTAATTTAGCCATTTCTAACTTAGCAGAAAATCAATATTATACGTGGTTTGAAGTTTCTAAAGCTTTAGCTAATGAACTATCAATTGATTCTTCGTCTAACTTCTTTACTATAACTATTAAATTGGTAAAAAATTATGGTCTTCAATTTTTAGAAGGTATTGGAATAACTCTTTCGTTAAGTTTGATCAGTGTTTTATTTGGAACAATCATTGCTATTTTTATTACTTTCTTAAAACGTAATTCTTTCAAACCATTAAATGCACTTGCGACGGTATATGTTGAATTTATTCGTGGGATTCCGTTATTGCTATTATTATGGTTTATTTACTTAGCTGCACCATCAAATTGGCCACCATTTATTAGTGTAGCAGTGGCATTATTCCTAAATAGTGCAGCTTATGTTTCTGAAATTATTCGTGCTGGGATTAATGCTGTACCAAAAGGACAATTTGAGGCAGCATCATGCTTAGGATTAACTAAATTTCAAACAATGCATAAAATAATCATTCCACAAGCTTTAAAAAATATCTTACCTGCTTTAGGAAATGAATTTGTAATGTTAATTAAAGAAACATCTCTTGCTTCAGTATTCTTTGTTGGTGATTTGATGACAATCAAAAATAATATCACATCATTAACCTATTTATCATTAGAACCATTTGTGATTGTAGGTGCAATTTATTTTGTTTTAACATTTAGTATTTCTAAATTAGTTAAGCACTTTGAAGAAAGGATGTCAGCGTAATGAGTATAATTAAAGTAGAAAATTTATATAAGAACTATGGAGATATTGAAGTTTTAAAAAATGTATCAGTCGATTTTAAAGAAGGAGAAGTCGTATCGATTATCGGATCATCTGGAAGTGGAAAATCAACTTTATTACGTAGCTTAATTTTTTTAGAAGTACCAAGCAGTGGAAGTATATCTATTGATGGGGAATCTGTTTTTAACATTGACATAAATTATGGGGAGTATTTTGCTAATTTAGAGCGTATTAAAGAGCTAGAACAGCATTTAGAGTCAGTAAATACTAAAGATCGAAATGCTAAAAAAGAAATTAACTTTTTACGAAAGAAAAATAAAGTAATCGCTCACAATCAAAAAAAGGCCTTGAATGCTGAAATAAATCGCAATATGCCTAAAATTAAAGAAAAAAGAAAGCATATGGGAATTGTTTTTCAACACTTTGAACTTTTCCCACTATATACAGTTTTGGATAATGTAGCAATTTCTACGCTTTGCAATAAGGAAGTTGATAAGGAAGAAGCAAGAAAAAGAGCCATTCAACTATTAAAACGCGTTGGATTAGAAAATCAAGCTAATAAAAAACCTGATGCTTTAAGTGGTGGACAAAAACAACGTGTTGCAATTGTTCGTGCTCTTTTTGCAAACCCTAATATTATGCTTTTTGATGAACCGACAAGTGCGTTAGATCCAGAAATGGTTAAAGAGGTATTAGATGTTATTAAGGATTTAGCTAATTCTGGGATGACTATTATTATAGTGACACATGAAATGGCATTTGCTCGTGAGATTAGTGACCGTATTATTTTTATGGATAAAGGATGCATAGCTGAACAAGGAACACCAGAAGAGATTTTTGATAATCCGAAAAATCCACGTACAAAAGAATTTATCTCAAAAGTTTTATAAAAAATGATGCTATAATTTATCTAGTTATGATATGTTATAGCGTTTTTTTTATTAATTAAAAAATTAGTAATTGTTATTTTTTTATGTTATATATTCGTGTATAGTTGTTGAAAAAATTTTTTAAAGTTGTATAATTTAATTGTAAGAGAAAATTCATAAGGAGGAATTTTATGAAGAAAGAAATGAAAGCCATAGATGGTAACTATGCAGCAGCTTATGTATCATATGCTTTTACTGAAGTAGCAGGAATTTATCCTATTACACCATCATCACCGATGGCGGAATATACTGATGAATGGGCTTCACAAGGGAAGAAAAACCTTTTTGGTATGCCTGTTAAATTAGTTGAAATGCAATCTGAAGCTGGAGCAGCGGGAACAGTTCACGGATCATTACAAGTTGGGGCGTTAACAACTACTTATACTGCTTCACAAGGATTATTATTAATGATTCCGAATATGTATAAAATTGCTGGAGAATGTTTACCTGGAGTAATTCATGTTTCAGCTCGTGCTCTTGCAGCGCAATCATTATCAATTTTTGGGGATCACCAAGATGTTATGGCTTGTCGTCAAACAGGATTTGCGATGTTAGCGACAGGGTCAGTTCAAGAAGTTATGGATTTAGGTGGGGTAGCTCACTTAGCTGCTATTAAAGCATCAATTCCATTCTTACATTTCTTTGACGGATTTAGAACAAGTCATGAAGTTAATACAGTAGAAATGATGGATTATGAAGTATTTGATCGTCTATTAGATCGTGAAGCATTACAAAAATTTAGAGAAAATGCTTTAAATCCATCAAATCCAAAAATTCGTGGTACAGCACAAAATGATGATGTATATTTCCAAACAAGAGAATTACAAAATTCATTTTATAAAGATGTTCCAGATATTGTTAACCACTATATGGAAGAAATTTCTAAAGAAGTTGGGCGTACATACAAACCATTTAACTATTATGGAGCAGAAGATGCAACTGATGTAGTTGTAGCTATGGGTTCTGTAACTGATTGTTTAGAAGAGGTTGTTGACAAATTAACTAAAGAAGGTAAAAAAGTTGGGGTATTAAAAGTTCACTTATACCGTCCATTTAGTAGCAAATACTTCTTTAATGTAATGCCTAAAACAGTTAAACGCATTGCTGTATTAGATCGTACAATTGAACAAGGATCAGTTGGTGAACCTTTATACTTAGATGTTAAAGGATTATATTATGGATTAGAAGATGCTCCTTTAATTATTGGTGGTCGTTATGGATTATCAAGTAAAGATACAACACCTTCACAAATGTTGGCAGTATTTAAAAACTTATGGGGAGAAGCAAAAGATCGCTTTACAGTAGGTATTAATGATGATGTAACTTATTCAAGTTTAGACTGCTCTGAGATTTGTGATGTAGCAGATAAAGAAACAACAGAATTATTATTCTACGGATTAGGTTCAGACGGTACAGTAGGTGCTGTTAAAAATACTTCAAAAATTATTGGAGATAATACTGATTTCTATTCACAAAGTTATGCTGCTTATGACTCTAAAAAATCAGGAGGATCAACACGTTTACATTTACGTTTCTCTAAAAAACCAATTAGATCTACTTATTTAGTAAGTCAACCACACTTTGTTTCATGTTCAACTGATGCATATTTAAACAAATTTGAAATGATTAAAGGTTTACGTGATGGTGGAACATTCTTATTAAATACTGTAACACCAAAAGAAGAAATCGAAAGTTTATTACCAAATAGCTATAAAATTTTATTAGCTAAGAAAAAAGCTCGTTTCTTTATTATCAATGCCGTTGATTTAGCACATAAAATTGGTTTAGGTCGTCGTACTAATACAATTATGCAATCTGCGTTCTTTAAATTAAATGAACATATTATGCCATATGCTCAAGCACAAGATTTAATGAAGGAATTTGCTAAGAAGACATATTCTAAAAAAGGTGAAGCATTAGTTAAAATGAACTATGATGCTATTGATGCTGGGGCAGAATATTTAGTCGAAGTAGAAGTTAAAGAATCTTGGGCTAACTTACCATTAGAAAATAAAACTGTTGATGAAACAAGACCATCATTTGTAAGAAATATTGCGGATGTAGTAAATGCTATTGAGGGAGATAATTTACCTGTTTCAGCATTCATTGATTATAAAGATGGACATATGCCAGTTGGAACTGCAGCTTATGAAAAACGTGGAGTTGCAAATGAAGTTCCTGCTTGGGATGTTGATAAATGTATTCAATGTAACCAATGTTCTTTCGTTTGTCCACATGCATGTATCCGTCCGTTCTTAATTTCTGAAGAAGAAGCTAAGAATGCACCTGAAGGTACAACAATGAAAAAAGCTATTGGAAAAGGATTAGATAACTTACAATACCGTATTCAAGTATCTGTTTTAGATTGTACAGGATGTGGTGTATGCGTTAATATCTGTCCATCTAAGGAAAAAGCATTAGCTTTAGTTCCAATCCATGAAGCTATTATGGATAAACAAGATGTTAAAGCAGAATATTTCTATAATGAAGTAGCTTATAAAGATAATATTACTGGTAAAGATAACGTTAAAAACGTACAATTTGCTCAACCATTATTTGAGTTCTCAGGAGCTTGTGGTGGATGTGGAGAAACTCCATATATTAAAGCAATCACACAATTATTTGGTGAAAGAATGCTTGTTTCTAACGCTACAGGATGTACTTCAATTTATTCAGGATCATTCCCATCAAGTCCATATACAAAAAATGCTGTATCAGGACGTGGACCAGCATGGGCTAACTCATTATTCGAGGATAATGCTGAATTTGGATTTGGTATGAATATTGCTTATGAAACAATGCGTGATCGTTTACAAACAATTATGGTTGAAAACTATGACAACATGAGTGAAGAATTAAAATCATTATGTCAATCATGGATTGAATCAAGAAAAGAAGGTCATTTTACATTAGAAGTTGCACCACAAATTATTGCTTTATGTGAAAAAGAAACTAAGCCATTTGCTAAAGAAATTTTATCTTTAAAACAATACTTAGTTAAAGTTTCTCAATGGATTATCGGTGGAGATGGATGGGCTTATGACATCGGATACGGCGGATTAGACCATGTTATTGCTAACCAAGAAGATGTAAATATTTTAGTTGTTGATACTGAAGTATATTCTAATACAGGTGGGCAATCATCTAAATCTGCTCGTACTGGATCAATTGCTAAGTTTACTGCTTCTGGTAAACCAGGTAAGAAAAAAGATCTTGCTAGTATTGCTATGAGCTATGGACATGTTTATGTTGCAACTATTTCTCATGGTTCATCTCCGGCTCAAGTTATTAAAGCTTTAAAAGAAGCTGAAAGTTATAATGGACCATCATTAATCATTGCATACTCTCCATGTATTGCACATAACATTAAAGGTGGATTAGTAAACTCACAACGTCAAGCTAAATTAGCTGTTGAATGTGGATACTGGCCATTATTCAGATTTAATCCTACTTTAGTTAATGAAGGTAAAAACCCATTCCAATTAGATTCTAAAGAACCAAATTGGGATTTATATGATGAATTCTTAATGAGCGAAGGACGTTATGCACAATTAAAATCAACTAATAAAGAACATGCTGATGAATTATTAGAAGCTAACAAGAAAGATGCTCAAAGAAGATATAGAATGTATAAACGTTACCAAAGCATGGATTATAGCGAAGAAAAAAATTAATTTACTATTAAAAATGAAGCTTTTTATGAAGCTTCATTTTTTATCTTATCTAATATTGTTAAAATAAGCATTTTGTAGTATAATTGTAATGTTTGTAAGGGGTTGTTAGAATGCCTAAAATCGGATTAAGAATTCTAAAAACATCATTAGCTGTATTTATTTGCTTATTAATTGATGCTATTTTAAAGTATTTTTCATTAAAAAATACTTTTTTTGTCGAACTTGAATCCTATTATTCCCCATTTTTTGCTGGAATTGCGACAGTTTATTGTTTACATCAAAATAAGAGTAATTCTATCAAACAAGCAAAAATTCGTGCTATAGGATCTATAATGGGTGGTTTTTTCGGAGTTTTAGTAGTTTTATTTAGTTTGCTTTTTAAACAAATCGATATTACTAATTTTATCAGTTATACGATTTTTTCGTTGGGAATTATTCCTTTAATCTATATTACTGTTTTAACTAAGCAAACAAGCTCTACTTTTGTAACATGTTTAACGTACTTATCGGTTACAGTGGGCAATCATAATGATCTTAATTTAGTATGCTTTGCATTATCACGAATTACCTGTACTTTAATAGGACTAGGAATTTCGTTACTGATAAATAATTTGCATTTCAAAAGACATACTAATAATAATGTATTATTTGTGGTTAATTTGGATAGTTTAGAGATGAATGGATATGTAGAATATAAACTAAACACTTTAATTAAGCGTGGATGTAATATTACATTATTAACTACTAGGACGGCAGCAACGATTAATAATGTCATTAAAAATATTGATTTTAAGATACCACTTTTAGTATGCCATGCTCATGCAACTTATAATGTTTCAACATCCACTTATGAAAATACGGAAACTATTAAATTAGATACTCGTAAAAAGCTTGATAACTTTTTAGATGAAAAGAAAATTAACCGTTTTACGCATGTTATTATTGATGACATCTTACATATTTATCATAAAGATTTGCAAAACGAAATGGAAATGATTTATTACAATAAACGCAAAAAAACATACTTTAAAAATTATATTAATGGTAGGGCACCAAAAAATAAGGAAATTTTATTTTATTTAATACTTGGGGATATGACACTATTGAATAAAGTAATTAATTTTATTATGAATACTGATTTAAAAAATGAACTTACATACAGTATTAAATGGTTAGAAGATGGTTTTTATTCGATGCGTATTTTTGCAAAAGATAAAAATAATATTTTAAAACTTAAAAATAATCTCGGTAAAGTGGATGTTTTATATTTATCAGAAGATAATTCTTTATTATTTGATGATGAATATTTTGATAGCCGGATAAAAGTAAAAAATTACAATGAAATAATTAAGGTAATAGAGAAAGTTTTTTATAGTAAAAAAGACTTTTCTAAAGTTATAAAAGATAATAATCATATTAGTAGAATAAAATAAAATTATCTTTTTAATAGCATTTTTTTACAAGATATTATATAATCAAATCATCATGAAATGGGAGTGAAACAAATATGAAGCATACATTAGAAATTGTAGATTTACACGCCTCAATTGAAGGTAAAGAAATCTTAAAGGGAGTTAATTTAACGATAAACTCTAATGAAGTTCATGTTATTATGGGACCTAATGGTACAGGGAAATCGACTTTATCGAGTATTGTTATGGGATCTAATAAATACAATGTAACACAAGGTGATATTATTTTAGATGGTGAATCTTTAATTGATAAACCAGTAGATGAACGAGCTAGAAAAGGATTATTCTTAGCTTATCAATATCCGACAGAAATTAGCGGAGTAACAAATAGTGATTTTGTTCGCCAAGCCATGAAAGCGTGCGGGAAAGAAGAATCATTATTTAAATTTATTACAAAATATGATAAAGCATGTAGTGAGCTTAAAATGCGTGAAGATCTACCACATCGTTATTTAAATGAAGGATTCAGTGGTGGAGAAAAGAAACGTAATGAAATCTTACAAATGAAAATGTTACAACCTAAGTTTGCAATTTTAGATGAAATCGACTCTGGATTAGATGTTGATGCTTTACGCATTGTTGGAGAAAATGTTAGTTCAATGGTAAGTGATGAATTTGGATGTTTATTAATTACGCATTATCAACGTTTATTAGATTATATTAAACCAGATTTTGTCCACATCATGATAAATGGTAAAATTGTTAAAACTGGTGGTTTTGAATTAATTGAAAAGATTGATCAACAAGGATATGACTTTGTTAAAGAAGAATTAGGAATCGAAATTGAAGAAGAAAAAAATAATAAAATTATGTTAGAGTCATGTGCTCATAAAGGACACTAAAATGGAAAATTTAAAACAATATCAAGATTTAAATTCTTCAATTAACGAAACAATTGTTTTTGAATATAATACTAATGTATCTAGTTTGGTTGTTAAAGAAGGATGTTCGTATGTCATTTACAATTATTCTTCAAAAGGTTTTGATCTTGTTGCTGAAAAAAATAGTAATGTAACAATTATTGCATGCTCTTTGGAACAAGTTAAACAAGAAAATACAATTACTCTTCAAAAAAATGCTACAGTAACAATGACAAATATCGTTTTAGGAACAAATTCAAAAATTGATTTACATGTAGAATTACAAGAATATTCTACTTTCAAGGCAGATATTTTAGCTATTGCTAAAGATGATCAACAAAATATTCATACAAATGTAAAACATTTAGCTAAATCTTCTAAATCATATGTTAATAATTATGGTGTAAGTTCTATAAGTGGATCTTGTAATTTCAAGACTGTTGGCCATGTAATTAATAATGCTAAAATGGCAGTAGTTAAACAATTAACTCGCGGATTTATTTTAGCTAATAATGGAATTGTAAAAGCGGAACCAATTTTATTGATTGATGAATTTGATGTTGAAGCTAATCATGGAGCAGCCATCGGTAAATTATCAGAAGATGATTTATTTTATTTAATGAGCCGTGGACTATCGAAAAAAGAAGCTGAATTGTTAATTTTAAAAGCAATTATTGATCCATTCATAGCAAAAGTTGATGAAAAACATCAAGAGTTAGTTCTAGATAGTATTAATAAAAAAATGTAAGGGATGATTAAAATGTTAGATATAACAAAAATAAAAAAAGATTTCCCGGTTTTGGAAAATAATAGCAATTTAACATATTTAGACAGTGCTGCATCGAGTTTAAAACACCGTAAAGTAATTCAAGCTCTAGATAATTATTATGAAAAAATCGGTGTTAACGTTCATCGTGGAGTTTATAAACTAAGTTATCAAGCAACTGATTTATATGAAGAAGCTCGCAGCAAAATTGCAAAATTTATTAATAGTGATTTTGAGGAAGTTATTTTTACGCGTGGAGCATCGCAAGCGTTAAATTTAGTGGCATCAAGTTATGGCGAAGATTTTATTTTTGCAGGTGATGAAGTAATTACAACAGAATTAGAACATCATTCTAGTTGTTTACCATGGATTAGAATTTGTAATAAAAAGAAAGCAACATTAAAATATGTTCCACTTAATCAGGAAGGACGTATTACTGTAGAAGCTTTTAAAAGTGTTTTATCTGAGAAAACAAAAGTAGTAGCGATTACTCATGTTTCTAATGTTATGGGATATATTACACCGATTAAAGAAATTATTAGATTAGCGCATAGTGTTGGAGCAGTTGTGATTTTAGATGCTGCTCAATCAGTTCCTCATATGAAAATAGACGTTAAAGATTTAGATTGTGATTTTTTAGCTTTTAGCGGACATAAAATGTTAGGTCCAACAGGGATTGGTGTTTTATACGGTAAAAGAAAACTTCTTGAAAAAATGCAACCAATTGAATTTGGTGGAGATATGGCTGATTTAGTTTTGAAAGATAATGCTACATATAAAGATATTCCTTATAAATTTGAAGCTGGAACGCCAATTATTGCAGAAGCAATCGGACTTGGAGTGGCTTGTGAATGTTTAGAAGAATATGGAATGGAAAATATTAGTAATCATGAACATCGTCTATGTCAATTAGCGATGAAATTATTAGCCAATGTCGATGGAGTAACTGTTTTTAATAAGACATGTGAAACCGGTGTTATTGCGTTTAATATTGATGGAGTTCATCCGCATGATGCAGCTTCTGTATTTGATAAAAATGATGTATGTATTCGAGCTGGACATCACTGTGCCCAATTAATAACACGATGGTTAGGGCAAGTATCAACACTACGTGCTTCATTTTATTTATATAATACTGAAGAAGATGTTTTTAAATTTGTTAACACAGTTATTGAAGCCCGCGATTTTTTTAGACAATTTATGTAAGCAAGGTGAATGAAATGAATAATAATTTAGAACAATTATATAGACAAGTGATTATGGAGCATTACAAAAATCCCAAAAATAAAGGTTTAATTAACGATGAAGGTTATTATACAGTTCATTTAAATAATCCATCATGTGGTGATGATGTTAATGTGCAAGTTAAAATTGTTGATGATGTTATTGTTGATATCAAGCATAGTGGTATTGGATGTTCAATGTGCTGTTCAAGTGCTTCAATTATGAGTGAAACTTTAAAAGGGAAAACAACAAAAGAAGCGTTAGAAATTATCGATAATTTTTATGAGTTAGTCAAAGGTGAAAAAGTTAATGATAAAGTTGATTTAGGGGAATCTGTTGTTTATACGGGGGTAAGTAAATTTCCAGCTCGTATTAAATGTGTAACTTTATCATGGAAGGCCGTTGAAAAAGGAATTAACGATAAAAAATAAAAAGACCAGTAGGTGGTAAAATGGAAAGCAAGAAAAAAATAAATGATATTGTAGGAGAATACAAATACGGATTTAAAACGGAAACAACTTCTGTTTTTACAACTGAAAAAGGATTGAATGAAGAAGTTATTCGTCAAATTTCGCACGTTAAGAACGAACCAGAATGGATGTTAGAATTTCGTCTAAAAGCATATGATTCGTTTTTAAAACAAGAAAATCCTAAATTTGGGCCTGATTTATCACAAATTAATTTTGATGACTACACATATTATATTAAATCAAGTAAACAAACAGAAAATGATTGGGATGAAGTTCCTGAAGAAATTAAAGATACTTTTGATAAACTAGGAATTCCTGAAAGTGAAAGAAAATTTTTAGCCGGGGTTTCAACACAATTTGAAAGTGAAGTTGTTTACCACAATACTTTACACGAATTAGAAGAGCTTGGAGTTATTTTTACAGATACAGATACAGCAATAAAAAAATATCCAGAACTAGTTAAGGAATATTTTGGTAAACTAGTTCCACCTTCTGATAATAAATACGCAGCCTTAAATAGTGCTGTTTGGAGTGGTGGATCATTTATATATGTCCCTAAAGGTGTTAAATTAGAAAAACCTGTTCAAAGCTATTTCCGTATCAATAGTGAACAAATGGGGCAATTTGAAAGAACATTGATTATTGTTGATGAAGGGGCTTCAATCCACTATGTTGAAGGATGTACAGCTCCACTTTATTCTAAAGATTCATTACATGCAGCAGTTGTTGAAATATTTGTTAAGAAAGATGGATATTGTCGCTATTCAACAGTTCAAAACTGGGCCAATAATATTATTAACTTAGTTACAAAACGTACTTTAGTTGAAGAAAATGGTCATATGGAATGGATTGATGGAAATATTGGTGCTGGAATTAATATGAAATATCCTGCTTGTATTTTAAAGGGAAAAAATGCCAAAGGAACAACCGTAAGTATCGCTTTTGCTTCTAAGGGACAATTTCAAGATACAGGAGCTAAAATGATTCATTTAGGAGAAAATACAAGCTCAACAATTATTTCAAAATCAATTTCACGTTTGGGTGGCGTAGTTAATTATCGCGGTTTAGTTTCTTGTGGTCCAAATGCTAAAGGATCAAAAAGTCATGTCGAATGCGATACAATTCTTTTAGATAATCTGTCAAAAAGTGATACTATTCCATTGAATATTGGGAAAACAGATGACATTTATATTGAACATGAAGCTAGTGTTTCTAAAGTTTCAGAAGAACAATTATTTTATTTAATGAGTCGTGGATTAACTGAAAAAGAAGCAACTGAAATGATTGTAATGGGATTTATTGAACCATTTGCTAAAGAGTTACCAATGGAATATGCAGTAGAATTAAATCAATTAATTAAATTAGAAATGGAAGATTCAATCGGATAATCTTCCTTTTTTTTATATAAAATATTTTGACATTAAAATATTTTTAATATAAATATTGTCAACAAAAATAGATTATGATATAATCAAAGACGTTCGGAAGGAGAATAGTAAAATGACAAAGATTAAAAAAATTATAATCACAACATTAGCATCTATAGTTGGTGTATTTGTGATATTATTCGCCGTAGTGGCGATTATGTGGCGTAATGAGATTTCATCAATTATGTCAATTGAAATGTTAGTTGATGGAAGTAATGCAGAACACGGAGCACCAGTTTATAAAATGGATGTTAAAGGTGGATACTACTTTGATGAATTCATTGAACAAGGTGGAGTGTCAAGTGACCAAGAGTTAATTAATTTTATTGTTGGAAATCTTACTAAAGGAATTATTCCAATTTCTCTTGAAGCTCCAACAATTGGATGTTCATCATTTACAGCACAAGGAAGTGATGGAACACGTTATTTTGGACGTAACTATGATTTTTCAAAAACAACAGCGATGATTGTAGAAACAAATCCAGGTAATGGACGTTATCGTTCTATTTCTAGTGTTGACTTACAATTCTTAGGATTAACAGATGGTCAAAAAATTGAAGGTATCATGGATAAAGTAATTTCTTTAGCTTCTGTTTATGTTCCACTTGATGGAATAAATGAAAAAGGAGTATCTTGTGGAATTTATATGACATATCAAGGGCCAAGTGATAATGTTGTATCTACAGATCAACAAACTGAACGTCCTGACATCACTTCAACAACAATGTTACGCATGGTTTTGGATTATGCTGATAGTGTAGATAAGGCAATTGAATTAATTCAAAAATACGATTTACATGATAGTGCTAGTACATCATTCCATTATATGATTGCTGATAGTACAGGAAAAAGTGCTATTGTTGAATGGATTAATGGTACTGATAAAACAGATACTGATGGTTCAAAACGTGAATTAAAAGTTATTTATAATAATGATGATGCATATGTTGGTGAAAAAGAAGGACAAAATGATTTCCAATATGTAACAAACTTTATTGTTTCTCCAAATTATTATGAAGATGATAGTGAAAAAGGTGGATTTGATCGTTATAACAAAATTGAAGAAATGATTAATCCAAATGGAACAAATACAAGTGGAGTTATTACAAAACAACAAGGTTTAGACATCTTAGAAACAGTAGGAAGAAGAAAATGGGATGCTAATAACGGTGCATCAGATTCTAACAGTATTACTGTTTGGTCTTGTCTATATGATTTAACAAATAAAACAGTAACTTGGGTAAGTAATGAACAATTCCATGATTCAAGTAGTGTTTTCAGCTTTAGCTTGTAAAAATATAATATCTATGCTACAATTATGTAGCATCTTTAATTAGACGTCAGACATTAAAGTTGACGTCTTTTTTATTTAGGAGGTTATATTTTGCAAGGGAATTATTTAGAAACGGAGAAGATTTCAAAATTACTTTTTAAATTTTCATTACCATGTATTTTATCATTATTAATTAGTTCACTTTATAATATTGTCGATCAAATTTTTATCGGTCAAAGTGAATTAGGTAATAATGGAATCGCTGCTACGGGGGTTGTTTTTTTAGCATTTATTATTGCTCAAGGTGTAGCCTGGTGTATTGGTGATGGATGTGCGGCATATTTAAGCATTTGTCAAGGAAGAAAAGATACAGAACAAATTCATAAAGGTATTGGAACGAGTTTATTGTTAACTCTTATTATTAGTATCGTTTTAACAGTTATTTTTTTAGTATTTAAACATCCTCTTTTAATGATTTTTGGTTGTCCAAATGAATCGTATGATTTAGCTTCGAGATATTTTAATTACGTTGTCGCTTTTTTTCCTATTTTTATTTTAATGAATATGATGTGCTCGATTATTCGTGCTGATGGAAGTCCAAACTATGCCATGAAAGCGATGATATTAGGAGCTGTAATAAACATAATTTTAGATCCAATCTTTATTTTTAGTTTAAACATGGGAATTGATGGTGCTGCAATTGCTACAGTAATTGGACAAATAGCAACTTTTATATTATGTTTTATTTATATGTTTAAAACGAAAACATTTACTTTAAAAAAAGATAGCTTTAATTTTCATATTAAAGAGTTTTTAAAAATTTTTATTTTAGGAATTTCAACGTTTATTACGCAAATTTCAATTGCTGTTGTATCAATTGTTTGTAATGTAATGTTAAAAAAATATGGTTTAATGTCTAATTATGGAGATGTTATTCCTATTACAGCTATTACAATTGAAACAAAAATTTATACAGTGGTAATTAATTTAGTTGTCGGTGTTATATTAGGATCTCAACCAATATTTGGATATAACTATGGTGCGAAACGTTTTGATCGCGTAAAAGAAGCGTATTTAAAAGTCTTAATGATTACGTTAATAATAGGAATAGTTTCGACAATTATTTTTCAATTCTTCCCAGATTTATTAATTCGAATGTTTAGTAACGATACCAATCCATTATTCTATGATTATACAGAAAAAATGTTTAGAATTTTTTTAATGTTTATTATTATGACGTTGCTTGTTAAGATGTCGTCAATTTTCTTTCAAGCAGTTGGAAAAACGATATTTGCAATGATTTCATCGTTAATTCGTGATTTAGTTTTTTTTGTACCTTTAGTAATATTGATGCCATATTTTATAGAAAAAGCCAATCCAGGGACAGGAGTTGAAGCTATTTTATATGCTGCTCCGATTGCTGATGCCTTAACAATTGTTATTTTAGTTTTTTTAACGATTAGTTTTTTTAAAACAATGAATAAAATAGAAAGTGCGTAATGCACTTTTTTATTTTCTTAGTAATTTAAATGAAAATATATAATAAAAAATATTTTATTTTTTTATTGACATATAAATATAAATATAGTAAACTGTAATTGGTTAGTTATAACTAACCAATTAAAATAGTTAGAAACTAACATTGATGAAAAGAAAAAAGCGTTAAATAACGCTTTGCTTAGTCAAATTGATACATGACAGGACCTTTTTGTTCGTCACTAAAATAATCAATTTTAAAAATTAAAGATAGAATTTTCGCAATCTTTAGTTCAATGTCTAAAGTATAGGATAATCCTTCCTTAATATTGGTATAAAGTTTCATTTCTTTTTTCTTACCCTTTATGATTTCTAATCCGTTTCTATTATATCCTAAAATGCGAATAATAATATCCTCAGATAATGACTTAGCCATTTCATCTTTAGTAATATTAAATAAAACATACAGCATGATACGTTGAATTTTTGATGCAGTATATCTTTTAGAAACTAAATGATCTAAGTATTCATCGTATGTTTTAAGTGATGTTTTTAGACGATTCTCTAAACCTTCATCAATTAGAAAAATGTTCTTTAGGGCAAGAGAAGATTTTTCAAGTAAACTATATTGATAGAAGGGAAAAATATTTTTATGATCAATCAACATATTTTTATCTAAATACCTCTCGACATTTTCAGGAACATAGTTATGAAAAATCTTTTGTTTACGGATTGCTTTAGCACTGGCAATATTTTGATCATTAAAATTTGAATCTAAATAATCTGTTTTCTCCCTTTTGATTGTTTTTAGACAAATAGAGTAATTATTTTTAATTATAGCTTTATAGTAATTAAAACCTAAAACATCATTACTTTTTAAATCTAAATTTAAGGCAAGACGGTAACTCTTGGCATAGCTGTAGCCTAAATTTAGATTTTTTTTGATTTTTTCTTGGAAAAATGGACTCTTTTCTAATAAATATAATTCTTCATATAATTTGGTGTTATCTTCTTCAGAACCACAAACGATAACCTCAACATCAAATGAATTAAGAATTTTTACAGCATAATCAGCAAAAATTTCAGCACTTTGCATAGTATAAGTAGCTGGCAGTTCAACGATTAAATCAATTCCATTTTCTAAAGCTAATTTAGTTTTATCGAATTTTTTAATTACGCTAATCTCACCACGCATAGATACATTTCCGCTCATACATGCAATGATTTTAGCTTCAGGATACATTTTTTTTACTTTTTGTAAATGAATAATATGACCATTGTGTAATGGATTATATTCAACGATAATTCCAACATTCATTTTCTATCACCTTAGATGATTATATCATAAAAAAATTTATTTATATTGACAAAGTTATTTAAAGTGGTATAATAACAACGAAATGTGATGATTAGGACAATATTATAATTCATTTTTTACAAGAGAGAGTCTGGTTGGTGAAAAGACTTTAAAAAAAATTATAATTACTACCTATGAACTGTCCTCGAAAGAGATGACCGTATCCTGCGTTAAAGGCTTGAGTGCTAGCATTGTGATGCTAGAATTAAGGTGGTACCACGAAAGTTATTTCGTCCTTGAATTTTCAAGGACTTTTTTTATTTTTAAAAGGAGGAATAAAAATGATTATTACATTAAAAGATGGCAGCCAAAAAGAAGAATTAGAACCAATTTTAGTAATTGATTTTGCAAAAAAATTATCAGTAAGTTTAGCTAAAAAAGCTGTTGTAGCTCGCTTAAATGGAAAGTTAGTTGATTTAAAAACATTAATTGATCAAGATTGCTCACTTGAAATTTTAACTAAAGATGACAAAGAAGCTTTTGAAGTTTTAAATCATTCAGCAAGCCACTTATTAGCTCATGCGGTAAAACGTTTATATCCAAACACTAAATTAGGTGTTGGTCCTGCGATTGAAGAAGGTTTTTACTATGATTTATCAGTAGATAAAACTATTACATTAGAAGATTTACCAAAAATTGAAGCTGAAATGAAAAAAATTGTTAAAGAAAATATTGCGATTAATCATTCTATCATTTCAAAAGAAGAAGCTAAAGCTATTTTTAAAGATGATAAATATAAATTAGAATTAATCGACGCGATTGACGATGATGTTGTTTCATTATATACACAAGGTGATTTTCAAGATGTTTGTCGTGGACCTCATGTTATCTCAACAAGTGTATTAAAATATGTAAAATTATTAAATACTTCAGGAGCATATTGGCGTGGAGATTCAAATAATGAAATGTTAACACGTATTTATGGAACTTGCTGGTTCACTGAAGAAGATTTACAGACACAACTTACTAATTTAGAAGAACGTAAGAAACGCGATCATCGTAAATTAGGAAAAGAATTAGGATTATTCATGGTTTCAGATTTTGGTCCAGGATTACCATTCTGGTTACCTAATGGAATGGCTTTACGTAACGCTTTACAAAATTATTGGTATGATATCCACACAAGACATGGATACAAATTTGTTTCTACACCAATTATGTTAAATAAAGAATTATGGGAAATCTCTGGGCACTGGTTTAATTATCGTGAAAATATGTATACATCTGAAATTGATAAACATGAATTTGCTATTAAACCAATGAATTGTCCTGGAGGAATGCTAGTTTATAAAAATAGTATTCATTCGTACAAAGACTTCCCATTACGCATTGGTGAGTTAGGATTAGTACACCGTCATGAAGCTAGTGGAGCATTAAATGGATTATTCCGTGTACGCACATTTACTCAAGATGATGCTCATATCTTTATGACAGAAGGACAAATGGAAGATGAAATTGCTTCTATCATTAAATTATATAAAGAAGTATACGAAGTATTTAATTTACCATTCCATATTGAATTATCAACACGTCCAGAAGATAAATACATCGGTGATATTTCAGTTTGGGATAAGGCTGAAAAAGCTTTAGCACAAGCATGTGAAAAAGCGGGATTTGCTTATAAATTAAATCCTGGTGATGGTGCATTCTATGGTCCAAAATTAGATTTTAAGCTAAAAGATTCAATGAATCGTATTTGGCAATGTGGAACAATTCAACTAGATATGAATTTACCAGAACGTTTTGATTTAACTTATATTGATGAACAAGGAGAAAAGAAACGTCCTGTAATGGTTCACCGTGCATTATTTGGATCAATTGAACGTTTTATTGGGGTAATTACAGAACATTTTGCTGGTGCTTTCCCAACTTGGTTAGCCCCTGTTCAAGTTAAAGTTATTCCGGTTAATTTAGAATACCATAAAGAATATTGTGAAAGTCTAGCAAGTACATTCTATGATAATAAAATACGTTTTGAATACGATTATCGCGATGAAAAATTAGGATATAAGATTCGTGAAGCTCAAACTAAAAAAATTCCATATACATTAGTAATCGGTGATGATGAAGTAAAAAATAATACTGTAACTTATCGTAAATATGGGTCTCAAGAACAAGTAACAGTACCATTTACTGAATTTGTTGAAATCATCAATAAACATGTAAAAAATTTAGACTAATACAACAAAATGAAGAAGAAACGGGAAGAAAATTCCCGTTTTATTTATATGAAATAGTTTCAACTAACCTAATAGTAAAAAAGAGCGTAAGAAGGCGTTTTATATGAATAAAAAAAATGTAAAAAAAGTTTAAAAAAG
>CALVBA010000007.1 GCA_944325695.1 uncultured Anaeroplasmataceae bacterium | reverse complement strand
AAAAAATGTAAGTCCTAAAATATATTAGCTATTATTTTTTAATAGGAAACAAAAAACCTATAAGATATCTAGTTAATTACTTATAGGTTTCTTTTTATTATTTATTATTTCTAAGTGCATCAATTAATTCTTGTTTTTTCATTTTAGAAAAACCAGTAATTCCTGATTCTTTCGCCATTTGTTTTAATTCTGCTACAGTATATGACTCTAAAACTTTTAATGTTAAATCATTTAATTTTGTGATTACATCATCACTTTTTTTAACTTGTTTTTTTGCAGTTTTAGAAGGTTTTTTAATATTTTCTTTAGCATCACGTTCTAATAAATTATTAGTTTTAACAACTTCATTATTTTCTAAATCAGCATCTATTTTTTCTTCAACTACAACTTCTTTAACATCCAAAGCACTTTCATCATCTTGAACTTCTTCAGCCGATGGAATACTTGTTTCTAAAGAATCATTTTGAACATCATCGTTTGTTTCATGATTTTCACTAATAATTTCATCATCTTGAACTTCTTCAACCGATGGAATACTTGTTTCTAAAGAATCATTTTGAACATCATCGTTTATTTCATGATTTTCACTAGTAATTTCTTCTACTATAGGAGTAGAAATTAATTTTTCATTTTCTAATGTCTTTTCTGAACTATTATCTTGATCTAAATCAATAACATTTAATTTAGCATCTTTATTGTAGCGAGTTAATCCCCATTTAGATAATAATTCGTCATTAGCTAATACAAAGTGTCCTTCTTCAATTTCAATCCATTCGCATTCACTGTAATTTATTCCGTCTTGATTATATGGAATACGTTTACGATTTCTTTCGCTGATTGGATCTGGTTGCGGAATAGCTGTTAATAGACTCTTTGTATATGGATGTGCAGGGCGTGAATAAATTTGTTCACTAGTTCCTAACTCTACAAAATATCCTAAGTGCATTACTGCAATACGATCACTAATATAGCGAATAATTGATAAATCATGAGCAATAAATAAGTATGTTAAGGATTTTTTTACTTGTAAATCTTTTAATAGATTTAAAACTTGAGCTCGAATTGAAACGTCTAAAGCCGAAATTGGTTCATCTGCTAAAACTAGTTCTGGTTCGATTACTAACGCACGAGCAATCCCAATACGTTGACGTTGCCCACCTGAGAACTCATGTGGATAACGTGTTAAGTGCTCAGGTAATAATCCTACATTGCGTAACATATCAGCAGCCTTTTGACGACGTTCTTCTTCAGAATCATATAAACCAAAGTTATATAACCCTTCTGAAACAATGTAATCAACATTAGCACGCTCATTTAAAGATGCAGCAGGGTCTTGGAAAATCATCTGAATATTTTTCTTAACTTCTAAAATTTCTTTACGTTTTAACTTTTTAGAAATATCTAATCCATGGAAATTAATCGAACCTCTAGTTAATTTGTTAATTCCTAAAATAGCTCGGCTAATTGTAGTTTTACCACTACCAGATTCCCCAACAAGACCAAATGTTTCTCCTTTATAAATTTTAAAGTTAATGTTATTACATGCTTTAATTGTTTTACGTCCAATTTTAAAATGAATATCTGCATCTTTAACTTCTAATAAGATCTCACGACCATTTTCAGGATCGATATTTTTTTCATATGGACGATCAAATTTATATTTTTTACTCATTATTTTCACCACCTGCATAAATTTTAGCAACACGTTCTCTAATTTCACCAACAATAGAAGGTCTTTCCACTTTTGGTGCACGTGGATCTAATAACCATGTTTTCGCATAATGGGTTTCACTAACTTTAAACATTGGTGGAGCTACAACAAAATCAATTGCTAATGCATATGGGTTACGCGGAGCAAAAGCATCACCTTTAATTTCTGCAAACAATGAAGGTGGAGTACCTTGAATAGCATATAATGATTCACCTTTTTCACCTAATTGTGGTAAAGATGATAATAATGACCATGTATAAGGATGTTGTGGATTGTAGAAGATATCTTCAGCAGTACCATATTCGATAATTTCTCCGGCATACATAACAGCAACACGATCGGCTATGTTTGCTACTACACCTAAATCATGTGTAATAAAAATTGTTGTAAAATCAAATTCAATAGCTAATTCTTTAATTAATTCAATAATTTGTGCTTGGATCGTAACGTCTAAAGCTGTCGTTGGTTCATCACAAATTAAAATATCTGGAGCACATGCTAAAGCAATTGCGATAACAACTCTTTGACGCATTCCTCCTGAATATTGATATGGATAATCATTATAGCGGTTTGCTGCATCAACAATACCAACTTTTTCTAATAAACGAATAGCTTCTTTTTTAGCATCTTCTTTATTCATTCCACGATGTAATCGGATAACTTCTGAAATTTGTGTTCCAATTTTTTTAAGTGGATTTAATGATGTCATTGGATCTTGGAAAATAGTAGCAATCTTTTTACCACGAATTTGTAACCATTCTTTATTTGTTTTAAATTTTGCTAAGTTATATTTTTCATAGTAAATATCTCCACTATCAACCCAACCATTAGATTCTAACATCCCTGTTAAAGTTTTAGTAAAAACTGATTTTCCTGATCCCGATTCTCCAACAATTGCAATAATTTCTCTTTTATAAATATCTAAGGAAATATTTCTAATTGCTGTTAACTCTTTATCACGAACTTTGAATTTAACAACTAAATCTTTAACTGAAACAGCAACATTATCTGCTAAATCTACATTTGAATAGATAGAAGAATCAGTTACTTTTTTATTTTGTTTTCCCATTTAATTCTTCCTCCTATCGATGTTTTTTAGGGTCTAAAGCGTCAGATAATGATACCCCTAATAAAAAGAACGCTAAAATAATAAATGATAATATAATGGCAGGATAAATTAATTGCCATGGATAATCAGAGAAACGATTCATCCCATTGATTAACGCTGCTCCAATACTAATAGAATTATTTGGTAATCCTAATCCGAAGAAACTTAATGAGCATTCCATTGAAATCATTGATGGTATCATTAAAGAAATTTCGGTAATAATAACAGATAGTACAAATGGTAATAAATTTTTACTCATAATACGAATTCCAGGAGTACCTAATGTTTTTGATGCAACATTATACTCACGGTTATTGATGATTAAAATTTGATTACGCACAAAACGTGCCATTCCTAACCATCCTGTCATACATAATGATAAAACTAAACGGAATTCTGGAGTTCCAACTTTATTTACTGTTAATAATGTTGATAAAAGCATATAAATTAATAATGATGGAATATTAACGATAAAGTTATAAACTTCAATCATAATTTTATCGATTTTACGAACATATCCCCAAACTAATCCAATTAATACTCCGACAAAAGTATTAATTAATGAAGAGATTAACGCTAAAATAATAGATTTTTTAGCTCCTCCCCATACGACATAGAATAAATCACGACCAAATCCATCAGTACCCCAGATATGACTTGATGATGGAGCTAAATCGATTAAATCAATTGATCCACTAAAAAATTCGTCAAATGGGATTGGATTAAACATCGGAATGATGATTGAACCACCAATCAAAATAATTAATGATAAAATGGCAATGATTGCTCCTGGTTTACGGATAAAAATACGAAATACTGATTTCCAATATGAATATGGAGTAACATCTAGTCTTTCAGAATCTTTCCAATCATGCGGTTGTAATACGAATAAATCATCTAAGTTATCCACATTAACAGTATCGCTAGAAGGTGTATTAATAGCGATATCACTAATGTTTTTTTCTAAATTTTTTGACATAATACTCCTCCTATTCTGCACTTGTTAATTTAATACGTGGGTCAAATAATGAAGTTACAATATCCCCTACTAAGAAAGCAACAATTGATAAACTTGAATAAACCAATGCTAAACTTAAAACTAAGAATGTATCGGGATTTTGCCCACTTTTCAATGCCCCTGTTAAAAGTAATCCTGTACCAGGAATATTCCAAATTGATTCCACATAATATGAACCGACAATTGCTGAAACTAATGAAACTGGAATATTTCTTACAAGTGGTACAAAGGCATTACGTAATACATGTTTATACATAATTGTGTTTTCTGATAATCCTTTTGCACGAGCAAATTTTACATAATCAGCACTTAATTCATCAACCATAAAACGTCTTACCCAAACACTTATACCAGGAATTGATAAAAACGAAATAGCGAAAATAGGCGGAATAATTGAAAGAGGAGCTTCTGGACTATAATATAATTTAAACTCTGAACTAATATATGGAGCGAATTGATTAATTATTAAATAAAATACTAAAGCCGGAATTGCATAATTTAATACCACAAAAAGATTTCCTAATTTATCAACAACTTTACCTTGATTTTTAGCCATTGAAATTCCTAGTGGATAGGCAATTAAATATGAAATTAATAATGCAGTGAATGTTAAAGAAAATGATATACCAACACGAGATGCCAATAAATCTGAAACAGCTTCACCTGGAGCAAATTTATATGATTGTCCTAAATAAATAAATCCAGTCCACATATCATTTGGATTTGCAACATACATTCCTGAGGCATCTTGAATGTAACTTAAAGGAATTTCTTTATAAATTGGACAAATCCAATATAAATATGTTCCAATATTTTCTAAAACTCCTCCTGTACGACCAAATTTAGCCAATTCACTTAATTTATAACTTTCGGCAGCATTAAGCCCTGCACTTGATAATAATTTATTATAAATTTGAATGTCATAGTAGTAATTTTCCGGAATTAAATACATTAATGCTGTAACTACAATAACAATCAATAAAATTGTAATTAAAGCATTAATGATTCGCTTATAAATATATTTTGCAGTGTCACTTTTGAAAAAACTAAAAAAGCGTAGTAAAAAACTACTATCATCTTTTTTTACGTTTACGTTTATATCCATTTTTTCCTCCTTCTATCGATATAATAAGGGAAGAAATAGCAAATTATTTCTTCCCTTCTATCAACTTTTTTAAACGATTTTTTAAATTTCTCCCTTATTAAAAGCTTCTTCTAAAGCATTTCTTTCAGCTTTTGTAATTGGAGTTGTTAATACTTCCATATATTTGTATTTCATTTCACTATTTCCATAAGGTGCACGCATTTGTCTAAATGGAATTAATTTAGAAACTTGTACACGTCTTACAGCATCTTGTGAATATGGAATAATAATTACATCTTCAAAGACTAATTGATATTCAGCTTCAGCCATAGCTTGGAAACGAGCTTGCGTATCATTTGTAATTTTTTGGGCTTCTTCAAATTCTTTAGTGAATTTAGCTAAAACTTCTTTCCCTTTATCAGATGCGGTACCTTCAGCGTTACCTAATCCTGAGTTTGAGATTAAAGCACCACCATTAATACTAAATGTTCCTAAGAATGTTTCTGGATCGGCATAGTCTGGTCCCCATGCAATTCCAATTGCAAAATCATAATCAGCATTATCAAATAATGCATTACGCCATACAGTGTTATTATTATTTACACTAGAATATACAATATCTAATACACCATTTGAAGTTTGCTCTAAATCATTGAACATCGCATTAACAAATTGTTGGTAGTTAGCTTGATAGTGTTCAACTACTTCAATTTTAATTGGAAAATCTGATTCTGTTAATCCACTAGCTAATAATTCTTCTTTGGCTTTAGCAAAGAATTCTGTTGCTTTAGATGCATCATATACTGGGTCGTTACCATTACGTCCATCTAATTTAAAATTATCATCTGTGATATTATTTTTTTCTTTATAAATATCAACGATGTAATCAGTATAATCTTTACCATTATCGTCAATTGCTAAACCATTCATCGTATATGTACGAATAATACGGTCATATGGCGCTGTTTTGTAGGCATACTCATTTAAGTATTTTGATTGTAATCCATATAAGAATCCTTTACGGAAGTTGACATTGTTAATAGCTTTATTTGTAGCTTTTTGTACACTTTCATCAGTTGTTGATGAAGCTAATGTTAAACCACTTGTAACTCCGTAATTTTGACGATCGAAGTTAAATGCTCCATAACCAGTCATACTTGAACTTGATAATACTGACACAGCTTCACCAGCAGCTGGATTAGCAATTGTTCCAGTACCATCACTTCCAGCTACATATTTATTGTAACCAGCATTGTCTGTTTCAACAACGTTAAATCCATCAATTTCTCCACTTTCATATAAACGACGCGCTTTATCTTTACTGTCAGTTTCTGAAATCCAGAAACGGTTGATTGTTTCAATGTGTACATTATCAGCATCCCAATATGTAGGGTTTTTTTGGAATACCATTTTATTTTGTGCTCTATGTTCAGTTAAACGGTATTGTCCATTAACTAAGATATCATTTTGAGTTACCCCAAATGAAGTTCCTTTTTCTTTAATAAATTTTTCAGAAACTGGATAATATGTTGAATATGTTAATGCTGATAAGAAATATGGCATTTCATATGGTACTGTATATGAAATAGTTTCATAACTTACACCATCAATTGTAGTTGTTCCAGTAACAATTTTTACAATTTCATCAAATTTTTCTCTTGTTTGTTCTTCTTGTGGCAATTTGTTAAATTCAGAAGCACCAACTACAAAGTTTGTTACCATGTAAACTGAACTTGAAGCAGTTGAAGTTAATAAAGTTTGATATACCCCTTCTTTAAAGTCATTAGCTGTTACTTTAGCATATTCTGCTCCATCTTGATTTGTAACCCATGTAACATTATTTCTTAAAACGAATGTCCATGTTTGTTTTCCATCTGATTCAAGCTTTGATGTCCAACTTTGGGCAATACTTGGCACAATTCGACCGTGGTTGTCATTTTCAACTAATCCATCAACCATTAAAGCATATGCCGCAGCATCCATTGCTTGGTTTGATTTAAGATAATTGTAAGATGAAGGATTTGTTGCAGAATCATAAGCCATGTTGTATGTTTTTTTAGCCCCTCTACCTGCTAAAATACCTGACTCAATTGTATAGTCTGCCTTCACCTCGTTTTTCGTACAACCAGCAACACCGGCAAGGGCAATTGCCGCAGTAGCTAACCCGAATACTCTCTTTTTATTCATAATCTCTCTCTCCTTTTGTTTGGTTTGATACAAGTTTACTACAAAGATACAACCATGTCAACTAAAAAATTTAATTAACATTTTAAGAAAACGTTTACAGAAAAAAGTTTTTTTATTTAAATATTAGCGGGTATACACTATAAACAGCTAAAGTGAAAAAAATATTTATTGCTGCGTAAATAAAAATAGTGTATTTAAAACTGATATATTGAACATATTCATTAGAATATTTATCAATTTTAATATTTCGATGCTTGTTATAGTGATTTTTAGTAATTTTATTCGATTTATTAACAACAATCAGTAATGATATTGCCGCAATTATAACCAAAATAACCTCAGTTATTTTAAAATTATTCACAATTAAACCAATAACTGTTGCAATAATGATTGTAATTAATGATGATAATAAAGCATTCAAAATAATCTTTTTATAATTAATCATCTTATTAAACCTCCTGATTTGATATATGTATATTGTATCTTATAACGAAATAATAATAAATCTTTTTTTATATTATTTACGACAAATAATTTCTACAATTATTAACCGAAAACGTTTACATAACATTTTTTTAACTTATCTCTTCAAATTGATAAAGTAAAATACATTTGACTTTGCTTTTAATTGTGTTTATAATAAAAGAAATCGATAATAAGAGAATAGTAAGTAAATGAATCTTTAAAGAGAGTAGCTGGCGGTGGAAAAGCTATAAGATAGTTTATTGAATGGACTTTTTAGAGATACTAATAATATCCGTTTACCAGCGTTAATGGTTTAAGAGCTAGTAAAAACTAGAATTAAGGTGGTACCACGGATTTACATTCGTCCTTGAATTTTCAAGGGCCTTTTTTTATTTATATTAGGAGGTTTTCGTATGAAACGTTTAATTACAGGAGTTCAACCATCAGGAATTATTACATTAGGAAATTATTCCACTATCAAAAATGTTGTTAAATTACAAAAAGATAATCCCGATTTTGATTTTTTAATTTTCATCGCTGATTTACATGCAATTACAGTTAACCAAGATCGCACAAAACTTAGACAAAATATTCGTAATCTTGCGGCGATGTATATCGCTTGTGGATTAGATCCTAAAAAAACACATTTATTTATTCAATCTGAAGTTCCAATGCATAATCAGTTAGGATATGTAATGGAATGTATTGCTCCAATTGGTGAATTAGAGCGTATGACACAGTATAAAGATAAAAAAGTTAAACAAGTAAATGGAATTAATACTTCTCTTCTAACATATCCTGCACTTATGGCTGGGGATATATTACTATATGATATCGATTTTGTACCAGTTGGTGACGATCAAAAGCAACATTTGGAATTAACAAGAAATTTAGCGGAACGTTTTAACAGTCGTTTTGGTGAAACATTCAAAATTCCTGAACCACTTATCTCGAATGTTGGTGCTCGCATTATGAGCCTTAATGACCCACATAAAAAAATGAGTAAAAGTGATCCAAACCCTAAAAGTTACATTAGTGTTTTAGACGATGAAAACATTATTAAAAATCGCATTCGACAAGCTGTTACTGATTCTGAAGGTGTTATATATTATGATGTAGAGAAAAAACCAGGGATTTCTAATTTATTAAATATTTATAGTTTTATTTCTGGTGATGATATAAATACTATTGTAGAAAAATATCAAAACGCAACTTATCAGCAATTTAAAGAAGACTTAGCTGAGATAGTGGCTAATGAATTAATTCCTGTTCAAAAACGCTATAATGAAATTTTAAAATCAGATATCTTAGATCAAATCTTGGATGAAGGTCGTGATTATGCAATTAAACTTGCTTATAAAAAAATAATGAAAGTTTATCATAAGATGGGAATTGGAAGAAAACGTTAATTTTTATGGAAAAATATCACGATGAAGTAAAAAAGAAATGGCATAAAACAATAGCTTACAAGCAATATGAAGAAAAAAGAAAGCACAATGTTAATTTTAACGAAGGAGCTTCAAAGATGATGGATATTTTTAAAGAAATCGGCCAAATGAAACATCTTTTGCCTAGCGACATAAAAATATTAGAAAAAATAGAAGAGTTACAAAAAGTTATTACGATGTATTTTTATGAATGTAATCTTGATATTTTAAGTCATCTTGGACAAATATATGCAGATGATTACCGCTTTATGAAAAATATTGATTCCGTAGGTGGAAAAAACACTGCTAAATTTGTGAGTAACGCCATTTTTATCTATTGTCAAAAAAATAAAATCTAAATATAATAAACCCATAAGTTACACCAAATACATTTGGTCATTCTTATGGGTGTTTTTATATGAAAATTAGGTATTTATATTATTCTTAAGCTTAATTTTTATCTTTTTATAGTTACTTCACATACAGGAAAACGGGTTTCACCGTCAGCTTGAAGGTAAGTTTTTTGATCGGTTTTTAATGTGAAATTTTTACCCTTAATTAAAGAAACTACATTTTTAAACATTAAATGCTTTCCAATAAAAATGAATGGGAATAGTAATAATAACGGAAGAAATTTAACGTCATGCACGACAACTAATTCTAAAATGTCATCTCCCATTTTGGAATGTGGTGAAAATTTCATTCCTCCACCTTGATAACACCCATTCATACAACTAAAAAACCATACATTTTGAAAATGATAATCTTTTCCATCAACTGTAATATCTAAATTATAAGGTTTAAATTTACGAAAACAATTAATTGCTGTTTTAAAATAACTAGATTTAATATTTTTTTTCTTGGCTTCGTTTACATCAAAGCACACTAATCCATCAACACCCATTCCACAGCCATTGATAAAAAAGTTTTCCTCACCATCAACATAATATTTTGGTAAATTTACAATTTTATCATTTAAATAGATTTGCTTTTCTTTGAAATTTCGTGAAAAATCATTTCCATTTCCCGCTTTGCATAAATAAATAGGATTCTTTAATGTATAATCACGTAATTTATTAATTAAATAATATAATGACCCATCTCCACCTATAAAATATATAACATCTTCTTTTGCTAATGAATCTAAAAAATCACGCTCTTTATCTTTATAGTTTAAAAAGTTAACTAATTTATACAATTCTTTCTTACGATCTATTTTTTTGACGATTTGCTCTAATGTTCGTTTATAATTTGAAGACTTTGGATTATAGATAACATAATTCATTTTAATCACCTATTACATAGTATACAATAAAATGGACTTTTTTTCCAATGTTTTTATCGAAATGATGTGATTAACTCATAATAAGTCATGCCATGATTTGTCATATAATCAAAATCTAGTTTATCATCACCAATTAGCATGGCAGTACTTCCTATTTCTATTTCATCATCAACTAAAATAAAACAGTAATTCATGCAAATTTTTCCCACAACCTCATAATATTTATGGTTAATCTTCGCATATTGAATTCCGTTTTTTCGATAACCGTGATAATATCCGATATCTAAAATAGCAATCTTTAAAGTTTCTAAGGCTTGAAAATCAAGACCGTATCCTAAATAATCTAGCATTTTTATTTCATTTACTTTAATTACTTTTGCTGAAAGTTTAAAAACTTTTTCATAAAAAGCCATCCCTAAACGATAATGAAAAGGAGATGGTTTATTTAAGTAAGCTGTTGAATTAAGATGTAAAAATAAATTTTTTGGTAAATATTTAATACTTTCTTCAAACATTTCTACTTGTTTTGAGTACAATGCTTTTTCTTTCGTAAATAAATGACTATAAGCTCCCATCAACACTAAATTACTAGTATTTATTTTAGCTAAAACCTGTTTTAAATGTGTTATTTTAATGCCAAAACGGTTCATCATCAAATTAATTTTTAAATGACATTTTAAAGAATATTCTTTAAATTGTTGAACTTCTTCCATACTATTTAAACTTATTGTAATATCATATTTTAGATATAAAACTACATCATCTAAATTAGGAATACCTAGTAAAATTAAAATAACATCTTTGTTTTGTTTTCTTAAAAAAATTAATTCTTCTAAGTTAGTAGAACTAAAATATTTAATATGATATTTTAAAGCAAGTTTAAAAGTTTTTTCTAAATTTGTATTATAAGCATTATTTTTAATCACCATTACCGGATTAATATGGCTTAATTTAGCAATATTTTCTTCTAGTTGTTGAAAGTTTATTTCAATCATTTAATCACCCATCAAATAATATGCGGCAAATAATAAAAATATCTCCTGTAATCAGGAGATATCAATATATAAGATATTATTTTTTAAAGTATCTGTTTAATAATCCTTCTAAAGCTTTTCCGTGTCTTTGTTCATCTTTACACATTTCATGAACTGAATCGTGGATAGCATCATAATTTAATTGTTTAGCACGAGTAGCGATGTCTTTTTTACTTTTACAAGCTCCATTTTCACCAGCTAACATTTTTTTGATGTTTTCTTCAGTTGAATCAGTGATTAAATCACCTAATAATTCAGCGAAATGAGCAGCATGTTCAGCTTCTTCGAAAGCGATTTTTTCTAAAACAACAGCGATTTCAGCATATCCTTCACGCATAGCTTGTCTTGACATAGCTAAATACATACCAACTTCACTACATTCACCGTTGAAGTGGTCTCTTAACCCTTTAACTACTTCTTCATCTAATCCTTTAGCAACACCTACAGTGTGTTGATCAGCCCATGTTAATTCTTCTTCAACATATGGCACAATTTTATCAGCTTTAGCATGGCAAATTGGGCATTCTTCGCTTGAGTCAATAATTTGACCACAAATTAAACACTTATATTTCATTTTTATTTCCTCCTATAATTTCATTTCTTTATTTACATTTATATAATACTATATTAAAATCTTTTTTTCAACGGTTATGCCTATTAAAATTGTAATAAAGCATATTTCTTTTTACCACGTCTAACAACAATATATTTACCTTCAATAGCATGGTCTTTTGTTAAATTAATTTCATTAGAAATCTTTTCACCATTAATACTTACAGAATTATTTTTAATAAATTCACGAGCTTCTCTTTTAGATGATGCTAATTTTAAATTAATTAAAGCATCAACTAAAGTAATTTCTGATTCTACAGTATATGAATCTAAATCAGAAAATCCCATTGCAATTTCATTAGCAGTTAATGCTTTAATATCACCACTAAATAATGCATCAGAAATACGTAATGCTTGTTCATAATCTTCTTTTGAATGAACAAAAGTAATAACTTCACGAGCTAAAGCTTTATGAGCTTCACGTAAATGTGGCTGCGTTTTATTTTTTTCTTCTAATTCTTCGATTTCTTCTTTTGTCAAGAATGTTAAGAATTTTAAATAGTCGATTACCTTATCATCTTCAGCATTAATAAAAAACTGATACATTTCATAAGCAGAAGTTTTATTAATATCTAACCAGATAGCTTGTCCATTTGTTTTACCAAACTTACTTCCATCACTTTTAGTAAGTAATGGCATAGTAAATCCATAAGCTTCTTTTTGTGATTTTTTGCGGATTAATTCAATTCCGGCTGTGATATTTCCCCATTGATCTTGTCCTGCAACTTGTAATGTTACATTTTTGTTTTCAAATAAGTACCAGAAGTCCATAGCTTGCATAATCATGTATGAGAACTCAGTATATGTAATTCCTAAGTCTAAACGTCTTTTAACGATATCTTTATTTAACATATAATTTACATTGAAATATTTTCCAAAATCACGTAAAAAATCAATGAAATTAATATCTTTTGACCAGTCATAATTATTGACTACTTCAAAACCAAATAATTTTTCTGCTTGTTTTTTTAAACATTCAAAATTATGATTAACCGTTTCACGCGTAATCATTGGACGTTCACTATCTGGCTTTGGATCACCAATTAACCCCGTTGCTCCACCAATTAATAAGATTGGATGATGTCCAGCATCTTTTAAACGTTTACTAATTAAAAAACTTGAAAAATGACCAATATGTAGACTATCACCAGTTGGATCAGTTCCAATATAAAAAGTTAATCCTCCAGCATTTAACTTATCTTTAATAGCTGGATCAGAAACATCTTTAATCAATCCACGCCAGCATAATTCTTCGTAAATTCCCATTTTTATTCCTCCTAATTATAAAATAAAAAGTCCTTAAAAGTATAAAACTTCTAAGGACGAATATAAATCCGCGGTACCACCTTAATTCTAGTATAAAACTAGCATCTTTAAAGAGTTAACGCCTCAAATTACGACTATACTTTGCATATAGTACTTAAATAGTGTATTCCATAAAAGAACCTAAATACTCACACCAACCGTATTCTCTCTTTAAAGTTTTCCTTTTATGTACTTCTCTATTATCATTGTTTTGGTATTACATTGATTTTCTTCTAACCACACGGTATGGTAAAACTACATTAATTTCATCAACCGGTTCTTCTTTCATCAATTTAGTTAAAAGACGCATTGAAACTGCCCCTATATCATACACTGGAATATCCACTGATGTCAAGGTTGGGCGTGAAAGTTGTGCATATTTAGTATTTTGAAAACTACATACTAAAATATCTTCTGGAATACGTCTGTTTTCAGAATAAGCTACATTAATAAAAGATACAGCAATACTATCTCTAACTGCAATTACACCATCGACAGGATTATTTTTGAAAAACTCATTAAAATGAGCTGTATTTATCGCTGTATCACCACTTGTTCTAAACACACGTGGTTCTAATCCAGCTTCTTGCATCGCCTTAAGATATCCTGATTCTTTTGATTGATTAACTGAATATTTACGAACAGTACTTAATAAATAAATATCTTTTTTTCCACGTTCAATCATTTCTTTTGTCAATTCATATCCAGCTTTTTCATAGTTAATATTAACAGATGGAACATCTTTTCTCTCTGATAAAACATTAGCTAAAACTAAAGGAGTATTAGCTTCATCTAAACTATTTTTTATTACATCCAAATCATTTGCGCTTAATTCATCATTCAAAAGTAAAACACCGTCAACTTGTTCAGCTATTACATCTCGAATAACTTCATTTACTGAACAGTCTTCAGTTAGATTGAAAAGTTTTGTTGAATAATGATATTTTTTTGCAATATCAATAATTCCGTTTAACATTTCCGCAACGGATGCACGTGTAATATCAGAAATAATTACTCCTACATTAGTTGTTTTTCTAGAAGCTAATCCTCTTGCAATTGCATTAGGACGATATCCTAATTCTTTGATAACTTTTAAAACACGTTCTCTTGTCTCTAAATTAACTTTTTCCGGATTATTTAGAACTCTTGAAACCGTTGCTAGTGATACCCTCGCAGCACCAGCGACGTCATAAATCGTAACTTTTGCCATTTTTATCACCTCTTTTGTAAAATTATTTTATATTAAATTATAGCATGAATTGAAACTGTTTTCAATAAAATAATATTATTTTTTTATAAAAACATCTTTTAATACGTTATCTACATTCAAAAATAAAAAAATCGCTAACAAAAGCGATTATTTCGTATTTATAAAACTTACATATTCATATGCATATCGATCAGCTTTACCAGCTCCCATAAATATAACTATTTCATCTAATTTTACTTCAAATTTTAGAATTTCATATTTTTTCAATAGTAAAAAATCATTATTCTGTAATCGATTTTCTTCTCTTACACTTGTAAAAATATCTGTTAAATAAACATCATCAAACAATTTAAATGCATCCATAAATTCATTATAGAAAGCTTCAATACGCGATATTGTATGAAATTCAAACACTAAAATAATTTTTTTATCCGGATACTTATTCTTAAAATAGTTAAAGCTAACTTTAATCTCTATCGGATGATGCGCATAATCAGTATAAACAATTGGATCATCATTAATTTTTTGTAATCTACGTTTTGGAAGTCGATATGATGGTTTTGTTTTCACTTTTATTTCCATTAAATAAGCCAACACATATCCTAAAGCATAATCAATAATTAACTCTTTTTGTGAATAAGGAAAATATATTTTAGCATCAATTTCTTTCGATAAAATAATATATGGAAATTCATAATCTAAACAAACATCGTTATCATCATTAAAACCGACATAACAACCATTACTAACTTTTAACTGTCGACAATTTGCACAATCCCCGTTTAAGATAACTAAATTGACATTATTAACACGCCTTTGAAAGCTATCTATGACATCATCAATCGAATTAAAAAAATCTGGATGATCATAATCAATATTGGTAATAATTAAACTTGATAAATCATATTTTAAAAAAGTATTTTTATACTCGCAAGCTTCTAAAATAAAATAATTACTTTTTTTTAAACCATATCCGGTTCCATCCCCAATAATATAACTTATATCATCATCTATCATATTTGTTAAAAAAGTTGTAGTAGTTGTTTTTCCATGTGTTCCAGATACTCCAATTTTAGGACACGAAAAAAGAAGATTTAAAAAACCAGAATATGAATACCATAATGCCTTTTCTTCAATCATCGAAATTTTTTCATTCCCTAAAAAAGCATTCCCAATAATAAAAAGATTATCATAATTAAATTCATCATAACTAAATGGATGAATTTTTATTTTTCTTTTTATCAATTCATCTTGATATGCTATATACTCTTCAGTATCAATTCCTTCAACTTCATATTCTAAATCATCAAGCAAACATGCTAATGCAGACATCCCACTACCTTTTATACCGTATAAATATATCATTACATCACCCAATATAAAATATACGTTTTTCTTATTATATTTATGCATAAAAAAACCTCATAACTAAATGTTTATGAGGTCTTATTATTAAATTATAACTATCTTCTTTCTTTGATACGAGCAGCTTTAGCAGATAATGTTCTAATGTAATTTAATTTAGCACGACGAACTTTACCTAATCTTACTACTTCTAAACGATCAATAATTGGTGAATGTACAGGGAAAGTACGTTCAACACCTACACCGTAAGAAATTTTTCTAACTGTGAAAGTTTCAGAAACTCCTCCACCTTGACGTTTAATTACTAATCCTTCAAATAATTGAATACGTTCACGAGAACCTTCAATAATTTTTACATAAACTTTAACGTTATCTCCTGGACGGAATGCAGGAATATCTTTAACGTATTGTGCTGTAATATCAGCGATTAATTGTTGACCTTTTGCCATGGTTAATACACTCCTATTTATATATTTTTTTCTTCCAAAGTTCATAATTTGTTTTAAAAAAACTAAATTAGCGGACACATTGTGCTTGGTTTCGATTTCTCACCATTTGAAACCTTTGTTAGTATATCACAAAACAAAAGTAAATGCAAGTTTTTTTTAACATCGATGTGCTTTTTTTAATAAATGGTATATAATAGCAGCATTTTGCATCGTAAAAAATTCTTCTTTTATACGAACAGTCCAGTTCCCATCATTTGTCGAAGGAACATTCATTCGATAATTATTATCTAGCAAAAAATAATCTTGAAGAGGAATAATAACTAAATTAACATTCTTTTTAAGAAGATCATAAATTAAATTATAATATTTTAGTTGGTCATCTTTAATACCTAGTGATTGTAAAATATTTTTTTGCTCTTTCAATGAAAAATGATTAAACCACGAATATAAAGTATCATTGTCGTGAGTTCCTGTATATAAAACTCGATTTTTACAATATCTTTTAAAATAACGACATTTATTTACTGGTTTTAAGTCAAACATCATAACATTCATCCCCGGATATCCACATTGTTCTAATAACAAACAAACATCTTTAGTAATAACCCCTAAATCCTCAGCAATAATTTTTGCATCTTTAAAATCTTTAAAAATAGCAAAACCTGGACCCTTACACCACTTTCCATTTAAAGCATTAGATGCATTAGCATCGACTCGATAATAACCAGCAAACCCCCGAAAATGATCAATACGTAACATATCAAATAAATTTAATTGATATTTAATGCGTCGTTTAAACCATGAATAATCATCTTGCGACATATATTCATAATTATAAATTGGATTTCCCCATAATTGTCCTTTTTCACTAAAAGCATCAGCCGGTACACCAGCAACATATTTTAAAGATAAATCCGCATTTAATAAATAATTTTCAGGATTAGCCCAAACATCAGATGAATCATAAGCGACATAAATAGGCATATCACCAATAATTTTAATTCCTTTTTCTTTAGCATAATCACGCATTTTTTGCCATTGTCTATAAAAAAGATATTGATACCAACGAAATTGATCGATTTCTAAGCAATATTTTTCTTTAAATTGTTGTAAAAAAGTATGATTGCGAAACTTTAAGTCACAAGGAAAATCATTTAAACCAATATCTCCATGGACTTTTTTAATCACTCTAAAAAGTGCATAATCATCTAACCACCATGTATTTTCAATCACAAAAGACGTAAATTCTTTAGAATATTTTTCCTTAAACTGATATGTTTTTGCCAAAATAATAATTTTATTTCTAAATAAATCATCATAACGTATTTTATCTTCATTTAATAAACAACATATATCACTTTCAGCTAACATCCCATCATCTTTTAATAACTCTAAATCAATTAAATATTCATTAAATGCAAATGTTGATAACGGTTGATACGGAGAATCTTTATATCCCGTCGGATTAATCGGCAAAATTTGCCAATATTTATTACCTGATAAAGCCAAATAATCAATAAATTCATAACAAGCTTTCCCTAAACTTCCAATTCCATATTTACTAGGAAGACTTGAAATATGCAATAAAACCCCCGCTTCTTTCATGTTATTACTCCTTATTTTTAAATTCTTCAATCCACTTAGCTTCTTGTTCAGATAATGAATAATTTTCTAATAAATCTGGTCGTTTAAAATATGTTTTTCTTAAAGACTCTTTATGCTTCCAAATAGCAATCTCTTTGTGATTACCATTACACAATACCTCAGGAACTTCTAAGCCTTCATAAACACGTGGTTTGGTATATTGAGGATATTCCAATAAACCGTTTGAAAAGGAATCATTTTCGTGTGATTCTTTTTCAATAACGCCATCGATAAGACGAATAATACTATCCGCAATAACCATACTGGCCGTCTCTCCACCTGTTAAAACATAGTCTCCTAAAGAAACTTCATAATCGACTAACGTTCTTATGCGTTCATCAAAGCCTTCATAGTGTCCACATAAAATAATAATATGCGTCATCTTCGCAAATTCATAAGCCGTTTGTTGCTTGTAAGTCTTACCTTGTGGGGTCATCATCAACACTTTTGTGTCTTCTTTACGAAGTGCTTTGACACAGTCGAAAACTGGTTGGCATGTTAATACCATGCCAGCCCCTCCACCATATGGTGTATCATCAACTTTTTTATGCTTATTAGTCGTATACTCGCGTAAATCAACAATATTTACTTCTACGTAATTATTTTCAATAGCTCGTTTAATAATTGATGAATTAACAAAACCTTCAAACATCGCTGGAAATAACGTTACTATATCAATTCTCATCTTACACTAATCCTTCTAAATAAAATACTTCAATGGCATCATCAAAAACATCTTTAATAAATTCTTTACGAAAAGGAATTAGTACTTTTTTTCCATCATCTTTTATCACTTCAAGATAATGTCCTTGTGGTAATTCTAAAATAGATTTTGTTACTCCTATATATTCATCATTATCAAAATAAACTTCTTTATTAATTAATTCATCATAATAAAATTCATCTTCATCTAATAAAGTATGTGCTTCTTCGTCGACATATAAATCAACATTTTTTAAATGTTCCACTAAATTGATATCTTGCATTCCTTTAAAAGATACTAAATAGCATCCTTTATGAAAGCGTGTTGTTGCCACTTCTAATTTAATATATTCACCCTTTTGTTTAATATAAAGAATACTTCCCACCGCAAAGCGATTAAAATCAGAAGTAGATTTAACTTTAAGTTCTCCTTTTAAACCATGTGTTGTTTGAATTTTCCCACATAAATAATAATTCATATTTTCACCTTTCTATAAAACTTTTTTAACTGTTCCATCTAAAATACTATATAAATAACACGTTACTGAACTAGTAAATTGTCTAGCATATTTAGAATATAACTCTAATTGCTTTATGTAATTTTCATCTAAAATATTTTTTAGCTTATAATCAATTATATCGATATGATCATTATAAACAAGCATTAAATCAATAATTCCATGATAATTAGTATCATCTATTTGCATGATAAATTCATGTTCTTTAAAAATTTGTGCCGATTTAACATTTTTTAACAATTCACAATTTAAAAAATTTTCAATCTTACTACGATAAAAATGTTCTAAATGTTCTAAATTAGGGTTATAAAAATTTAAATATTCTAAAATTTCATGAAGTTTATTTCCTAATTCTAAATTTTTATTAACCACTAATTCTTTTGTCTTTTTAGATGGCCTTTTTTTCTCAATAACTGTATATTCGTGTTCATAATCACCGTGATTAATTATCTTATTAGATGGTTTAATAAAATCATGATAATTAAAATCACGGATTAAATCATAATCTTTTGTAAGCCCTAGTTGTGGTAAGGGAATGTTTTTTCTTTTTTGATTAATATTTGGAATTAAATAGATAAAATCGCGGAAACATTTAGCTTTGGCAATATTTTTTTCTTTTTCAATTATGTTACCATCATCATCATATTTTCGACTATCGACTAAAATGATTTTTTCTTTTGCCCGAGTTAAAGCAACATAAAATAAACGAATTTTTTCACTTATTTCTTCTTGAAGATAAGCATTTTTTAAAAGAACTTTATAAAAAGAATCTTGCACAGCATTTTCAGCAACATCTAAAAAAACAAGTCCTAAATCATCAGTAAAACTGATAAATGACTTCGTATCACTAATATTAAAAGCAGGTTCTAAACCACATACATAAACAATACGATACTCTAGCCCTTTGGAACGATGAATAGTCATTAATGATACCGCATTATCTAAATTAATATTAGCTTTATAAGTTATTTTTAATTCACTTTCATAAATGTCATCAATATAATTTACAAATGACTTTAACGAATAACCTTTTTGCGACAACTCTTTTAATAAATCTGTTAAATAAGCAATCTTTACCATTGTATCTTCAACATCTTTTATTAAAATACTTTTATTATACAAATCAAATTCTTCAATACACATTCTAAAAATATCTAGATTGGATGCATTACCAATTAAAGATGAAATTTTTTGTGCTTTAATAAAAGCTTCATTATTAATGAAATTAGTTTTAATATTTTTTAAAAAATCATCATTATATTGCATTAAAAAACTACGTGATACACTCATTAATGCATAAAACATTTCTGTATCATATTCTTTAGCATGACATTTTAAAACTAATTTTAAAATATTATTAATCACCTTAACCAAAGTTGATTTCGTCAACTCTTCATCCTCGTAAACTGCAATCGGTAAATTGAAATAATCAAATATTTTTTTATACAAAGAAAAATTACTTTTACGGTCAACTAATACTGTAAAATCTTTATATGTTGCATCTCTTACAATATTTTTTTCATGATCAAAAACTTGATATTTATTATTTATTTTCGAGATAATATCTTTGCAAATCATAAAACATTCAATTTCTTCTTTTTTATATTCTTTAGTAAGGGGATCATTTTTATACACATCATAACTTAAAACATCATAGTTAGTGTTAAAATCAATAGCGCCTATTTCTTCAAATGTCATGTTACCAAAAACCATCTCATGTCCTTGTGGATAACAAGCTCCACCATATTCTAAACTCATAATAGCGCGGAAAATAACATTAATATCATCTAAAACTTCTCTTCTACTGCGGAAATTTTTCATTAAATCAATCTTTTTACCACCTATGTGATTCCCATAATTGATATATTTTTCTTTAAATAACTTAGGGTTAGCATTTCTAAAACGATAAATCGATTGTTTAATATCCCCAACCATATATAAATTATTATTACTAAAAAGTTTCACAAATTCCTCTTGAATATCAGAAGTATCTTGATATTCATCGATCAAAATTTCTTTAAAAGTATTCTTAAGTTCTAAACGAACATTTTCATTTCTTTTAATGATATTTAAACTCATTTTAGCAATATCATTAAATCCATAAGCATTATTAGATAGCTTATATTGCATCAATCGATTGTGAAACATCAATAATATTTTAATCAATGTTTTTTGTTCACTAAATGTATTTTCAACTGAATTTATATAATCTTTTGGATTTTGAAACCATAATAACTCGACAATCTCTTTAACATTATCTTTTAAATTGGCATAGGCAATTTTTAAATTGTCATTTTCAGTTGTAAGACGTGGAAATTTAGAAGGTCTATTGATGTATAAATCCATTAACGATTTAGATTGTAAAAATGGCATTAAAACCTCTCTTAAAGCACTATCAAATTTAGCTTCTTCTTCAATCAAATATGTTACATTATCATACAGTTCACTTGTCTCATCTAACATTTTAATAATCATCTTTTCATATTCTTGTAGCTTTTTTTCAACAAAAGATAATGTTAAATAATTATCTTCATATGTATTTAAAAAATCTTCTAAATCTGTTTTCAATTCTAATTTATGATATATTTCTAAGCACATTTTACGAATCTTAGTATCATCTTTAATTGTATATTTATCTAATAAAGCGATAAAATCTGAATCATTTTGTAAATATAGTTCATCAAATAAAGTATCTAGAATTTCTTTTTGTGCTAACTGAATTATCGAATAATCAGTTACCTTAACATTTTTATCTAAATTAATAATGTAATGATATTTTTTTAAAATTGCTAAAGAAAATGAATCAAAAGTTGTTATGTAGGATGAATCAATTAATTTTAATTGTTCCTCTAATTGCAAATCTTTTAACTTCTTTCGAACACGTTCTTTCATCTCAACAGCAGCAGCTTTAGTAAATGTTAAAACTAAAAGTTCATTAATATTACAACCTTCTTGAATTTTTCTTACAATTCGTTCTGTTAAAACGGCCGTTTTACCACTTCCAGCCCCTGCAGAAACTAAAATATTTTCTCCTTCATAATTAATTGCTTCTAATTGTTCTTTTGTAAATTTTGGCACTACTGTTCACCTTCTTTACTAAACTTGACACTTTTTACGCGATTATAATCTTTATAACTTCTAAAACAAATATCTTCAAACTTACAATTACGACACCCTACCATCACATTGTCAATCATCAGCGGATGTATCTTAAATTCATTTTGTAAAATTAGTTTTTTAGCCTCAATAATCTTTTCTTGTGCAATATCAATTAACTTTTTAATTTGGTCATTATTTAAAACTTTGGCTGTGGCATAAAAATTACCATCTTTTTTTACTTTAAGTGATTTGATGTACTCAGAAGTTTCAAAAGTTGGATCAATAACAGCTAAAATACTCAAGTTATCATTGCTATAACCATCAAATTTTAAATAATTTTTAATATCTTCTTCTTGATTATCTGACTTTCCTAATTCTTTTATAACATGTTGAAGATAAAAACCACCAATTTTTTCATCTTTATATTCGCTATTATAAAGTAAGTATAAATAAATTGGTAATTGCATATTAATTCCATGATTTAAGTTATCTAATGAGGCTTTAGTCATCCCTGTTTTATAATCAACAAGCATTAACACGTGTTCTTTTTGATAAATTTTATCAATTATACCGACAAAAGACACATCATCATCTAAAATAACTTTAAATTTCATTTCTAACCCTAGTGGTTTTAACCCCGTTTTATTTTCATAATCTTTGTTAAAAGCTAATAAATTTTCAATAGATTTTTTTGTTTTGTTGAAGTAAAACTGTTCTTTTAAATCACTAAATGCAAACATCTGTTTTTCAAAAGCATCATCAAATTGAAAATCATCAGTATAAGATTGTTGTAAAATGGCATGAATTGCCGTTCCAAGTTTAGCACTAAAGTTTTCCACAAATGGATCTAAACGTAATATATATTTTAAATAATATTTAAAAGGACATTCATAGTAGTTCTCTAAACTTGTATATGAAAGAGTTAACGGAGCATGAAAGTTGATTTTTTGATAACGATTATCATATTCATCATAAGGTATTTTATAGTTAGCATGATAAATAGCTAAACTTTCATCTTGTTTTCCAGTTTTAATTAGTTCATCAATTTTTCTAGCATACAGTAATTGATCATCATATCTACTATATGAAGATGTAGCATCATTTTTAATTAAATGAATTTGACATGTCAATTCATCTAATAGACGTGTTTTATAATAAGTTTCAAAGTAACTTGCAAGTTTATAAGAAATAGTTAAATGATTGATATTCGATAAAAAAGCAATTGTATTTTTCATCTCTTCATCCGATAATGATGTCTTTTTTTTAAGTCCTAATTGACTTTTAATATTGTCATTTATGAAATCATCATCATAAAAATCATGAGGAATACTTTTTTGATTAAAGCCCATTACAAAAACATAATCATTATCATCAATCACATAATCAAATAAATTATAGACTTTTACCTCATCTACATAAGTAATATTGTCAAAAGAAACATTTTTTAAATCTTCTTTTAAAGCTTCATAAAAATTACTTTTATCCACATAACGATTCAAAATAGGAATTATTTTATCGACAATATCTTTATTTTCATCTTTGATTATTTCAAATATCTTGCGACATGGATTATTATTTAAGGCCATCTCTAATACTTTTTGCACGACATTATTTGAGATGATACTCATACTTTCACGAAGTGATGTTTTAATATTATACATCTTCTCAAAATAAAAAAAAGTTTGTTCATACTCTGATGTAGCATTTAAAATTTTGATTCTTTGAATATCAATTCCTTGATTTAATAATGAAGCGATTTGTTTAAAAACAAAACGTACCTCATCTTCTAAAGTAAAAGCTTCATAAACATTATATATTTTATCTTTTATCTTCATATTTTTTAAAGTTACATTTTTATGTTTTTTCAAAGCTTTATCAAAAAGTGGATCGATATGTGGATAATTATAGACGATAATTTCATCAAAATAATTAATAAAATTTTCATCTTCAACAATTAAACGATGTTTTTTTAAATAATCCGTTATTTCTAGCAATAAATTTATATTAGTATTAGCAATATCTTTACATGGTGTATCCTTAATTAAATTTATTGCATCAAAATATAAATTTACATTAGCATAACAAATGCCAAATTTTTGACTAACTTCTAATTTTGCATCTTGTAAGAACTGATATAACGTCTTATTTATAAATGTTTTTCGATCCATATATTTAATATTTGTAAGTTTTTTTTCTTGCGTTAAAAGTTGGCTTTTAACATTATTTTCACATATCACAAGCATCATAATCACCTAATTAAAATTATATCAAAAAAAAGCCATTAAAAAAACAAAAACCGATATAAAATCGGTTTTAGTCTAAAGAATCAATATTAACTTTAATTTTCTTTCCTTCTTTAGAAGCACCAGCATAGGCAATCGTGCGAATCGCTTGGGCTAATTTACCACCTTTACCGATAACACGCCCTAAATCGTCTTTATTGACTAGCACCTGGATAGTTAATAACCCTTCATCATCTGAAGAACTCTTAACAACAACATCATCACTTTTTAAAACTAATGGTGAAACTAATGTTTTAATTAAGTCTTCGAAATTAATCATAAACAAAGCCTCTAATTATTTAGATTCATTAAATTTTTTGATGATTCCTTGTTTAGAGAATAAATTTTTAACTGTCTCAGTTGGTTGAGCTCCATTTTTTAACCATTTGATAGCTAATTCTTCATTGATATTTACAATAGCTGGATTAGCAACTGCATTGTAAGTTCCAACGATTTCTAAGAATTTTCCATCACGTGGGCATCTTGAATCAGCAGCAACGATACGATATTGTGGATTCTTTTTAGCACCAAATCTTTGTAATCTTAATTTTACCATATATAATAACTCCTTTTAATATTTTATTTTTAATTCTCGCTTATTATAATATATTATTCAACCATTGTCAAGTATTTTTACTTAACATAGTAATAAAAAAAAGAAAGATTAAATCTTTCTTTATTAAAAAACAATTTTTTCAACTTCAAAAAGAGAATCATTATAACTTTTAATCCCACGCATGCGTGATAAAATATGTTTAACTGCATCATATTTTTCACAATCAAAATAAACAATGCAATAACGTAATTTTTTGGAAATATAATATACGTTAAAAATTGTTTTATCAAAAGCATCGACATTGAAAGAATCATCAAAATTAATGACTATCGCCTGTCTTTTTACAGCCATTTTTACCCCTCTTTTCTAAAAAACCTAATTCATTTACTAACGCAATCTCCTCTGATACTACTTTTTTAATTTGATTAGTAATATTGTTTAACTGTTGTTGTAATTGTCTTTCTAAATTTTTATATTCAAAAACTAAATCATCGTTAAATAGCTTTGTTTTTATCGCCATTAAATTAGCTTGATATTTTTTTAAATCTGGGTGATAATTTCCATATTTTAAAGCTTCGTAATACTTTTCTTTTGCTTCTTTGAATTCCTTTAATAAAGTACTTTTTTCACATTCAATTCTTTTTTTTAAAGCTATTAATGATAAATATGTCGGAGTTTTTTTTATTTCATCTGCGACATCATAAGCTTTAAACATAATATCCATATATTCCATATCATCACCAGTATAAATTATACAATAAAACTATTTTTTAGTCAAAAAGCTTTTTAGAGAATTAAGAAATAGCATTTGATCTTTAATTTTTTCTAAGCGGTCATTAAAAGTAAGCTTTAAATCCTTTTTACAAACATTAATAAATTCATCTATTTTACTTTCATCATGATATAAAATCTTATACCATTCAGGATGATATCGCAAATACTCTAAATATTCCCTATTTTGATAAATCTTATGCATTATTTTAATACCAATCATCTAAGTTCTTATCAAAAAGTGGATCGCCTGTTTTTGTATTTGCTACTTCTTTACCTCCAGTAAAACCACCAATTAACGCTAATATTTTTTGAATCGAATTAATTGTATTTGTTACTGTTTCTGGTTTTATCTTTTTAGCATAGCTAATAACCGTTTTTAAACTATCTTGGTTTAAATAAGGAATATTAAGATTAGCTCTTTCTTCTTTTACTTCACTATTTTTATATGGTTCCCAAATTTTATCTTCTTCTCCTAAAATACTCCATTGCTCATAAAGACTTTGCCAGGTGCGCTTATTATTAATGACATCATCTTTTATTTTATCATATTTCTTAACGAAAGATTTAAAATCATCTAAATTAGCCACAATTACACCCCTTAGTTATATATATGCGACAATAAAAAAAAGGTCAACTTTTTTGACCTTTTAAAATACTTAATTCTTCTGATGTTAAAGGGCGATATTCTCCTTCTTTAATATCCAAATAGACATTTTGAATACGAATTCGTTTTAAAAAACAAACTTCATAACCAAAAACTTTACACATTCTTCTAATTTGACGATTCAATCCTTGTGTTAAAATAATTCTAAAAGAATATTCATCAACATAAAAAGTTTTACATGGTTTGGTTGTAACTCCTAAAATTAAAACTCCACTAGATAAATTATCCAACAATTCTTGATTTATTTTTTTATCAACTCGTACAAGATATTCTTTTTCTACATCATGATTACCGTTAATAATCATATTAGTAAAAGCACCATCATCAGTCAATAAAATTAACCCACACGAATCTTTATCTAAACGTCCCACTGGATAAATTCTTGTTTTATAGTTAAGAAAATTAACTATACTACTATTGACATTAGAATCATTAGTACATGTAATTCCTACTGGTTTATTAAAAGCTAAATAAGTAAATTGAGTTCTTGGGTTAACCTTAAGACCATCTTTTGTGATTACATCAAAATCTAAAACGCGATAACTTAATTGTTCTTGCTTATTATTTACTAAAATTCGTCCACTAACAATTAAGTCAATTGCTTCTTGTCGCTTTATGTTTAATGTATTTTTAATATAGGTTAATAAGCGAGGACTAGACATCTTTTTTATAAAATAAAACCATTATTCCTAAAATAGTCACGACTAAAATTAAGAAAAAGATAAATCCTGCTTCCAAAATAGATGCTACTGATAAAAAGATGGCGCACATTATTGCTAAAATAGGTATTACAAAACGTTTGAAAAAACCCAAATCGTGGTATTTACGCATAATATGAATATAAATAGCGATATATGATATATATAAAATGGCAATTGATAATTCATCAAATGAAAATGATGGAATAATTCCTTCAAAAGACAAATACCAGAATCCAAGCCAGATTAAAGATATTAAAAACCCTACTAATCCACTTGGTAAATTAGTATCTGTTTTAGGATTAATATTTTTAAATAAATCAATCTTAGGACCATTATTACGCACAGCAATCGAGTGCATACCACGAATTGAGGCCATCGTTAGACCATTTAATGCCCCCAAACATGATATAACAACAATTAAATTAAATATTAATTTAAAATACGGTCCAAACAATCTTTCAATCGCAACAATTGGTGAGTTGTTACCGAATATTAATACTTCTTCATTCGATAAAACACTTGATAAACCTAAATAATATAATAGATATACTAATACTACAATAAACGAACCAATTATTAATGCTTTAGGTAAATTACGTTTAGAATCTTTGATCTCGTGATTAATAGATGTAGCGATAATCCATCCTTCATAAGCAAATGATGTACTTAAAACAGCACTTAACAATGAAAATGAGGTCGTAATAACAGTATTAGAACCATCAGGTTGATATGATGGAACAAATGAAATCAATGAATCATATGTATTTCCTGTTGTAATACCATAAATAGTACCAATAATAGCAATTACAAAAATGGGAATTACCTTTACAATCGTTGTGGAAACTTGAAAATATCCTGCGATAACTGGTGAAAAGATATTGGTAATAAATGAAATTAAAAATAAGATAATTACAAATAACCAAATTAGACTTTGATTCAATCCAAATAGCACAAGAACATAATTTGCTGATAAATAACACACTATACTTACTAATATAGGATAATAAATAAATGTTAAATAGTTGGCAACTAGATAACCACAAAAACGATTTGATGATTCTTCTACATAATCAACTACACCATTATTTCTTTCTACACGCGATGAAACAATTCCAATCGCATAAGCACTTATTAGCATTATTACTCCACCAATTAACCACGCTAATAAAGAATATGCCAAATTACCTTCTGTTTTTTCTAAAATCGCACTTGATTTAAAGAAAACCCCACTTCCAATTACTATCCCCACTACAGTACTAATAGCTGTAATTAAACCATATTTTCTTTTTGTATCCATAAAAACTCCTATAATTTATTTTTCAGATATAACAAGATATCATTTTGAAACATTAAACTAATTTTATATATCACAAGCTTGTACTAAATTAATTTTCACATAGCATATTTAATTAATCAATATCTAGCCTTTAGTTTAAATTTTTTATATGCTTTTATTATACTATTTTTATATAATAATTACAAAAAAATTTTATATATTTTAAAACAATGTTAACTGTGGTATAATAATTTAAAATCAAGAAAGGATTATAAATATGGGACATTTATTGAATTTTATTAAAGGAGTTATTGTAGGAATCGGCAATATCATTCCTGGTGTAAGTGGGGGAACACTAGCTATCATTTGTGGTGTCTATGAGCGTATTATCGACATTTTAAGTAATATCATTAAAGGAATAAAAGAAAATTTCTTTTTTCTTGTTTTCTTTGGTTTAGGAGCTATCACATCGATTGGAGTGGGGAGTATTTTAATTCCTTTAGCTTTAAATCAAGCACCATTAGCGACAATTTTATTTTTTACAGGATTAATTATTGGTGGTTTTAAATTATTATATAATAAGGTAAAAAATCACAAAATAACAATTTATAATATAATTACTTTAATTATTACGATGGGAATTATTTTAACTTTTACTTTTTTAAATCCCAATACTGAACAAGTAAACTTTGAAAACCTAGATTTTATTATGGTTGTGATATTATTTTTAATTGGAATTTTAGCAGCTGCAGCAATGATTATTCCTGGAATTAGTGGATCACTTTTATTAATGTTATTAGGATTTTATGAGCCTATTTTAAACACTATTAAAAATATCATCTCATTTAATAACTTTTGGCATAATGCTTTTGTTTTAATTCCATTTGGTATTGGGTGTTTACTTGGAATTGTTGTTATTTCAATTATCTTAAAATATCTTCTTAAACATTATGAAATTAATACTTACTATGGAATCATCGGTTTTGTTGTTTCTTCAATTGTAGGAATTTTCTACAATCAATTAGATGTGATTAAAGAAGTTTTTGCCGCTAATTCTTTTGGAATCAATCTACTACAAGTTCTTATTGGAATTATTTTATTCACTTTAGGAGCTATTTTAACATACAGATTATCCAAATTAGAAAATTAATACTTCTAGTAATATTTATTAGTCTTATTTTTAAAAATAATTTAATTAATCTTATAATAGATATAAAAAAAGAGCGTAGCATAATGCTACGTTCTTTTTTATCCAATGATAAAGGAATCTAAATTTAATGTTCCTGAAATAACACGTACTCGAACTTTATTTTTACCATATGTTAATTGATTATTAAAATATGATAACTGATAGTCTGTATATTTATCAATCATTACACGTTCATATTCTCCATCATTGATTTGAATTTCTAAAATTAAATTATCATCTTGATGTGTATAGAACCCAAACTTAGAACCTGTAAAGTTTACTTCAAATACACCGTTAGTTGATTGGAAATAATGTCCAAAAGTTGATAAGCGATCATTTTTAACAATAAAATCAGCTGAGTATTTTACAAATGAACTATCAATTGAATATTGTTTAGCTTGTGCTTCTAATCCTAAATCAATATGAGAAATTGCAATAAAATCGCTTGGAACAACATTTCCATCAGAAAAAGTTGAAGTTTCAGTGATAACTAATTTGTAATATCTAATAAGTGTCGGATTGAAATTAACAATAACATTTCGTGATTCAACTATATTAACATTTTCATAGTCACCTAAAAGTTTCATATCATCTAATGATGTTCCACCATATAACTTAAACGAAGTTGGAACATGTGGAAAATCCTTTTTATTATATCCATAGATTTTAATAAAGTTTACAAATTTTGTCTCATTAGCATCAACTACTAATTCAAATGGATTATCTTTTGTCACTTGTAAACTTCCTTTAGCACTATGATATGTAGTAGAAGTATTACCGTCAAAAATATTATTAATACTGTAACTATTATCCCATTGTGAGAATGATTCACTGTATGATAAAAGTGTCGCAGATCCACTAGATAGATAATTGATATATGATGCAGTATAATTACGCTTATAGTATGCGTCAGCACTAAATTGTTCATCATTATATGTTAATTCTTGCGGTACGATATATTTATCATTAACAGTGCTAAATGATCCTACATTGCCATTTTCATCATATTTAGCTAATGCAAATTGAACAAATCCATTATCACTTGATGTATTATTATTAATTAAAGCTTTAAAATAAATATAATCTCCTTGATTTACTGTAAAATCTTCAAATTGTGGCTCTTTAGCCTGATTGATATTCGTTACTTTTTCATATGGACTTATCGTGTTTGTTAATTTATATGGAGTTTGATTATTTAATGATGTATAAACAAAAACATTTTTTGCACCTGCAATTCCTAAGCGATATTTACCAGCTGTTGGCATATAAATTTTTCCTTCTAAAAGGGTAATTGTATATGCTTTTTTATTGCTAAGGTTGCTTGTAATTCCTGATGTAACTTCTTCATACCCAGCAAAATTATTAGCTTCAGCAAATGTTAAATCAGTATATGCTGTTTCACTTGTATATTGATATGTTGTGTATGCAAAACCAGTATTTTTTTGTTTAAATTCCATTTGTAATACTACATCTTGTGGTTCAAATAATGAATTATCACTTGTTAATGTAATTGTTACATAAATTTTTCCAGATAAAATGTTATTTTCATCAGGTGTATATGTAAATGCTTTATTTTCTAAATCACGTGTAATTGTTCCATATTCTGGATCAGTTACTTCTTTAACTTCATAAGATACACCATTAGGTACAACTAATTGTGAATTTAAATCAATTAGTTTAGCATTTTTATACTCAATCATAAACGGATGAACTGTATTACTAAATTGGATTTCTCCGTCTTTTAAATAACTACGACCAGTTTGATATGGTGAAGCTACTGGTACAAAAACAGGATAATTTTTAGATTGGATTTCTTGTTTTACATCATCACTGATTGTGATATTTAACATTTCTTCAAAATAATATGTTAAATCATATTGTGATGCATTAGAGAAATTTTTGTAATAAACGTCACTATTAGTTGATCCAGAACCTAATCTAGCAGCATTAATAAAGATATCCGGTCCAAAAGTGTGTAATAAGTCGGCATATACATTTAAAGCATATTGTGAATCTGTTCCATCCATTCTATCAACTGTTTCTTTTAATGAAATTGAAGGAACAGTATATCTATTCCACCAACTTAAAGTACTGCCACTTTCAGTACGTTTAGATGAGATATTAGTATATAAAATATAAGAAATTAAACTTACAGCATTATTTGTAACTTCTCCACCATTTGGTAGTCCATATATTTGATAATGGTGATTATACTCGTGAATAACTCCCCAAGCACCTTCGCTAGTAAATTGTTTATAATCTAGAGCTCCTACAAGCCAGCTATGTGGTAAATTACACCAGTTTTGTCCAACTATTGCTACTGCTGCACCTACAAAAACGTAAGTATCATAAATAAAACTTATACCTATATTTGCTAATGATCCTGTTGGAAATTGGTTAGAAACACCGCGAATATTTTCCCAAAGTTCGCCAGATTGAGCCATATTTTCATAATCTAAGTGTTTTACATTAGAGTATAATCCAGAATGTCTTACTCCATCATCCCATACTTCAAAATCAAAATATGGTACTGTTGTGTTTTTACGTGCATTATACTCTTCTTCTGTTGTATATCCATGAATATAATGTTGATATTCTAAAGCACCAGAAATCTCCACATCAAAATTATATGTTCCAGATTTAGTTGGACGAATATAAATTGGTCCACCTAAAAAACTACCTACATAAGAAATTTCTGATGAAACAGTCATTTTATTAACTAATTTAGGCATACGTGTATATGCTTTTGAAGTTGGAATTACATTTTCATTACCGCGCATTGCAGCTTGTCCAATCACAACTTCTAATGAACCGATTTTCGCTAATGTTTCAGCACTTAGAGTAATTTTAATTACTTCACCTGCAGGAGCATATAACCCTGTAATAGAGTTTCCGTATGCACGGTTTGTAATTGTCATTTGTTTAACAACGGCTTTTTCATCATCAGAGATTTCACTTCCATAATTAGTGATTGCTGCTGTATGCTTATATAAATGACGATCTAATTTTTCACCATTTAAATATAGATTACCATCCTTATCCATAGCATCATATGTGCTACTAGAAGCTCTTAAATAATCATTTTCTTTAGCAACTGCTTCACGTTCTTCAACCGTTTTACTAAAAGTACTTCCATAAGTTGGATATTCACTTAAACCTTCATTGCTTACTTCTGGTTTAGTTCTATTTACCGTTTTAATAATTTTTCCATAGTATCCAACTTTTCCTGAATTTCCTCTTAAAACACTATTTAAAGTCACTTCATCAGGATTAGAATCATTACCATCACTAGTTGAGTCGCTTGATTCTGTTGTATCTGTTGAAGATGAGACTTCATCTAAGTTAGTATCACACCCAGTTAAAAAAATCATCAAAAGTACGGCTAAAAATGCACTTAATTTTCTTTTCACATCATCGCTTCCTTTCTAAACTAATTTTTGATACGTTAAAATAGGATTAGCCCAAACAGAATGATCATGACCATTTGAACCTAAACTGTCGACAACTAAAGCAATTCGTTTAACATTGCTTTCTAAAGGAATTTCAACTGAGACATAATCACTTTTTTCATTAATTACATCAGATTCCATTTTCAATACCCCATCGACATAGACAAAAAATTTTGCCCCATTTGAAGAAACTGCTGATTTATTTAACCCATAAATAACATTAAATTTAACACAATTAAATTCTTCTAAATTATCGAATACAATAATAGAATTGGCATGGGCAAAAAAACCTGTATCAAATTCTTCATAACTACCATCTTTTCTTAAAGATAGCTTTGACCCATCGGAATATTGATTAATGTACAATGAACTGTATTCAATCGAACTATAAGATATTTCTAATTCTGTTAATGAGATCGTCTCTTGTACATATGTTGGTTCATCTACTGATGAGCTAGAAGTACTATTTTCACCTAAATTCTCTGAAGTAGACGAAAAATAATTATTTGCACATCCAGATGTCAAAAGTACTGATCCTAACAATAATAAAAACATAAATACTTTCTTCAAATATAAACACCTCTTCTTAATTTATTATCAATTCTTCCAATCCGTGATTATACTAGATAAAACATAATAATGCAATTAAAATGTTTTAGAAAAAATAAAATAAAAAAGCCCATATAGGGCCTTAATTATTATTTAAATGCACTGTGGATTTCATCTAACATTACACCTAAAGACTTAACTCCACCAGCTGATAAATACCACATTTCGGCATCAAGTAAGAAAATTTTATTATTTAAATACGCATTTGTTTTTTTAACTAAATCATTATCTAAAACAGTTAAAGCATCATCACCTGTACCTGTAATTTTTGTTCTATCAACTACAAATAACATATCTGGATTAACTTGTGAAATGTACTCGTAGTTAACTTTTTGACCATGTGTTGAAACTTCAATTGTTTCATCAGCTCGTTTAACTTCTAAAACATCATGAATAATTCCAAAACGTGATCCAGAACCATAAGCTGAAATACTTTTATCGTTTGTTAATAAGATTAAACCTTTTTCATTTGAAGCATTAGTTAAAGTCTTGATTTCAGCAATTTTGTTATCATATTTATTAATAAAATTTTTAGCTTCTTCTTCTTTATTAAATACTTTTCCAATATTTAGCGTATTTTTAGAAAAATCTTCCATGTATGTTGATGCATTTAATTCAACATAAATTGTTGGAGCAATCTTATTTAATTCTTCATAATAACTTTCTTGACGCCCACTTATAAAAATAACATCTGCTCCGAAATTAACAATTGCTTCCATATCTGGTTCTTTTATTCCCCCAGCATTATATGCGTTTTGATACTCGCTTAAATATTCTGGTACTGACGATACTGGTAATGCTAGTTCAACATTAACATTTAATTCATCAATTGTATCTAAAACTCCCATATCAAAAACAACAGCCTTTTCAACATTGCTTGTTACATGTGCTTCTCCTTTAACATGTGAAATTACAATATCACCATCTGTTTTATTTTGATTTTCACATCCGAATAATCCAATACTTGTTAAACCTAAAATTGTTCCTAAAATAATTTTTTTCATTTATTAATTCTCCTTTTATTCATAATATAAACATACTTTTTTATCATTAATTGTTACTACTTCAATATTAACATCAAATATTTGTTGTAAGATTTCATTTGTTATAACTTCATCAATACTTCCTTCCTTAATAATTTGTCCATTTTTCATTGCAACAAAATAATCAGCATACGTTACAGCAAAATTAATATCATGAATAACAATAATAACCGTTTTGTGCTTTTCTTCGACCAACTTTTTTAATGTTTTCATGATTTTTTGGGAATGACGCATATCTAAATTATTAAGAGGCTCGTCTAAAAAGATATAATTAGTATCTTGTGCTAATACCATCGCAATATAAGCCATTTGACGTTGTCCACCTGACAATTCATCTAAAAACTTATCTTTAATATCCGATAAACCTAAATAATTAATCGCATCATCTACAAAAGCACGGTCGACATCTGTTAAATTCGTTTTCGAATATGGATATCTTCCAAATGATACTAAATCATAAACAGTAAGACGAATGTTTAATTCGTTTGATTGTCGCAAAATTGAAATTTTTTTAGACAATTCTTTACTATTCCATTTATGAATTGATAAATCATGTAAAAATACATCTCCACTTGATTTTTCTAATGTTCGCGTTAAGATTGATAATAATGTCGACTTTCCTGCACCATTACTTCCGATATAAGCAATTAATTTATTATTAATAATTTCATGATCTAAATTTTTTAAAACTTTTTTTCCACGGTAATCTTTTGATATATCAACTGCTTTTAACATCTTTTTTCTCCTTAAATAGTAATACGATAAATAAAATACCTCCAACAAAATTAATTATTACTGAGATATTTACACTAAACTTAAATATTTTTTCAACAAATACTAACGCAATCATCAATAAATTAGCATTGACTAAAAAACACATCAAAGTATTTCGACCATGCTTATATGAAGGACTAAAAATGCGGGCTAAACTCACTGAAATAATTCCTAAAAAAGCAATTGGTCCAACTAATACTGTTGATGTAGCTACTAAAATTGCTACAATAATAATCGATTTAATAACTAAATATTTATAATTAATTCCTAAATTAATCGCATAATCGCTTCCTAATGATAAAACATCATACTTAGAAAAATCTTTCATCGATATCAATGAAATAACTGCACTAACCGCAATACAGAAGATTAATACTTCTTCATTGATATTAGAAAAACTAGCAAACATCTTACCTTCTAAACTAGCAAATTCGTTGGGGTCCATGATAATTTGCATATAAGATGTGAAAGATGAAAATAATGAAGAAATAACTGTCCCCGCTAAGACGATTAAATAAATATTTTTCTTATTACCTTTAAAGAAAATCATAAATAAACTAGTTGAAAATAAAACCATTAAAATTATCGAGATTGATAAATTTTTTAATCCGGTAATCATTGTTGCAGTTCCAGTAAAGAAAATAATTATCGTTTGAATAAAAATATAAATACTATCTAGTCCCATTATACTTGGAGTAATTAAACGGTTATTTGTAATCGTTTGAAATATTTTAGTTGAATAACCAATAGCAAAACTTACAACCATTACGGCAGCAATCTTATTTAATCGTTTTGGTAAAAAATAATACATATTTTTAGATGTTAATCCAATAAAAAGATATATTAAAACTAATGCCAATCCAACTAACGATAAGATTAAAAAGAATTTATTTTTTTTTATAATCTCCACTATGCTGCACTCCTTTTAAATAAAATACCTAAAAAAACAACTCCACCGATAACACTAACAATCATATTGATAGGTATTTCATATGGAAAGTTAATTACTCTGCTTACAACATCACAAACTAATAAAAATAGTCCTCCTAAAAAAGCAGTAGTAGAAATACTCATTTTTAAATTATCTCCTTTAAACTTAGAAATAATATTAGGGATGATTAACCCGACAAAGGCGATACTTCCAACATTAACGACAATAACCGTTACAATAATTGATACAATTGCTAATCCGATAAGGGTTATTTTTTTATGATTAATACCTAAATTAGTTGCAAAGCTTTCTCCCATTCCAATAATCGTAAACTTAGAAGCATATAAATAACATAAAACAAAAAACGGAATTCCTAAGAAAATTAATTCATAACTTCCTTTAATTACTAGGGAAAAATCTCCTTGCATCCATGATGATACGTTTTGGGTGATATCCAATTGATATGTCGCAAATGCAGTAAATGCCGCAACAACACTTCCTAACATCATTCCCACAAGTGGAACTAAAACCGAATCTTTTTGTCTAATTTTTTGAATTATTGTCATAAATAAAATATTTCCTAATAACGCAATAATAAACGCTACAATAATTTTCGTCATTTTATCATTGTTATGAAAGAAAATAACTGCTATTACAACTCCTAATTTACAGAAATCATTTGTCCCAGCTGTTTGTGGTGAGACAAATTTATTAGATGTCATTGTTTGCATGATGTGTCCACATACCGCTAAACTAGCACCACTAATTAAAACGCTAAGCATACGTGGAATTCTTGTATAAAATAAAATATCGATGCTATCTTTATTTCCGTTAATTAAATCCGTTAAACGCAAATCATATACGCCAACAAAAAGAGAAAACAAACAGATCGCTATAAAAATAATGATAAATGCAATTTTTTTCAACATTAAACCTACTTTCTAAGTTAGTTATAACTAACAATGTGTTCAAAATAAAAGGTTAGTAGCACCTAACCGTGTCCATAGTTTATCAAATAATTTGTTAAATGTCAACAAATATACATAAAAAATTTTTTTGCCAAATAATTGAAAAATTTGGCTTTTTTTAGCATTTTTTTTAATTTTTTTAAAAAAGTAAAAATATGGAAAAATGAATGATTTAAATAGCATGCTACAATTTAAGCGTAAGATTTCTTACAAATAAAAGGCAAAGGAGATGATCATATTGAAGAAAATAATCGTCGGAGTATTGAGTTTATCATTCTTATCATTGGCGAATATTGCAAGTGCCGAAGAGAATATTATGGCTGGAATTACTGACACTAATGGGAGTAATTTGAATGTCCGAAGTAAACCATCGACAAGTAGTAGTATCGTTACAAAAATTAAAGATAACACCATGATCACGATTCATTCTAAAACAAATGGTTGGTATTACATTGAATATGGAAAAAATCAATTTGGGTATTCAAGTAGTGCTTATATCGACTTAGTAGATGCCACAAAAGGTGTTGTTGACACAAATAACTCAAACCTAAATGTTAGAAAAGGTCCATCAACTAGTTATGCAGTATCTGATAAAATTTATGATGATACTGAAGTTTTAATTTTAGGTTCAAGCAATAACTTTTATAAGATTTTGTATAATGGTTCATATATTGGCTATGTAAGTAGCGATTATATTAGCACTACTAAATATTTAGCCAAAACATTGAATGTTCCAAGTTATAAACAATATGATAGTCGATGGGCAAATATTTATATTGGTAATTCTGGACAAACTTTTAAGCAAATCGGTTGTACGACAACCGCAATGGCCATGATGGAATCATATAGAAAAAATCAAACTATTACCCCTTATCAAATGTATTTAAATTCGAATTATACTAATTCTGGTTTATTATACTGGCCAAGCAATTATCAAGGATATTATGATAAATCAAACTATTTAGAAAAGTTATATCAATTAATTAATAGTGGTAAGCCAGCCTTACTTGGTATGAAAACAGCTAATAATGGTCAACATTGGGTGGTTGTTACTGGATATAAAGCAAACACTAATACTTTAAGTGCAAAAAACTTTACAATTAATGATCCAGGTTCAAGCTCAAGAACTACACTTGATCAGTTTATAAATAGTTATCCAGTTTTTTATAAGATAATGCATTATTAAAAAAAGACGAATTTTCGTCTTTTTTATTGCCATTTGTCTTTTATTTCTTTCATTCTTTCCTCAATTAAATTTCTTGTAATCTCAGGAATATATGCTTCAACATTAAACATTTTATCCATCATATAACAAGCGAAACTAATCGCATCAATTTCAACATCGAAATGCAAGAAAATATCATTTTCGATACTTTCTTTTGAATCCGGAATAAAATAATTATCAAAATCATGTTTCCAAGTAGCAATTCTATCATCGCTTTCTGTTTTTAAAATCCCCATAACATTTAACATTTGATAAGCATGTCGAACTTCGTGAAAACATGCTAAAACAACATCTAAAGAACCTGCTTCTTCCATCCAATTTAAATTAAATAAAATTTCCCAAGTTTTAGCATCAATTAATGCATTTACATCGTTAGATTTAAAAAACATTCCATCTTGAAAAACAACATTTAACTTTTTTTCTATTCCTAAAATATCGCAAGTTTTTTGAACAAAATTTATTACAAGATTTTGCTTTTCTTTAATATTCACAACTACTACTCCTCTTCTACAGCATAATATGCTTTATAAAGTATTTCTTCATTAAAATTAAAATCTTTAAATCCTTTTAAGCATTTATTAAAATATGTTTTAGATGGTTTTTCATATTGTCTAATATCATTCATAATATAGATTAATCCCTGTTCTTTTGTTCCATCTAATTCGATATTAAGATACTCTTTTCGATATAATCGTGGGTAATCTTCGTAATCATCTAATGCTTTTAAATCCGATTGTTCAATTTTCCACACTCCTAAATAAACTTTACTTTGTGGATCTTTTTCAATCGTCAAATAGTATTTAAAGACAAGTTTATAACCATCTAATACATAACTTCCCTTTATTTGAGCGGTTTTACATCTTTTTTGCATTAAACTTTTATTTAGATTAGAGCCATAAGCTAAGTAATATAGCATAATTTTTTCTCCTTATATCAATTTAAGCTTTTTGTTCAAAATTTTTAGCAAATACATCTTTTTCATCACAATATAAAGCAACACCATAAATATATTTTAAATTTGATTGTTTTTAATCATCATATCCAAATCAAGAACAAGAAACATGAGAATAATTATCGATTTAGCCTTCATCTTTTTAAATACGATATCTTAATATGATGTATCATTATAAAGTTAGTATCTAAAATCTTTTATTATCTTCTTATGAAGCAAAAAATAAATAAAATCTATAGAATTATTATTTGGTGGTACTATTTTCATAAATTAACCAATTTTTAATTAATTAAATAAAATTTAATTTGAACAATAACTTGTTTTAAGACACTTTTATCTTATTTTTAATTCTACTATATTTTTTATAAAAAAGCTATTTATTAATTTCTAAAAAAGATTTTAAATTAATTGATTTAAAAATAAAAAGGCACTTTAATAGTGCCTTTATTCTATATTTTTTAATGATATTTGTTTTTAAATAAATTTTAATTTATATCCATTTAAAAAACAAAATTTTATTCAAATTTTATTGCATCAATAACTTTCATTTTTATGATTTTAAATGCTGGAATTAGCGAAAATAAAAATTCAATAACAAATAAAAGAATAATAACTATCCCAAAATGATAAAAATCGACATACACCTTAGTAAATACAGTTACTTTTTTTAATATAATAATTTGACAAGTTAATATGAAAACAAAAAATACATATAATGAAACACTTATTGAGATTAATGAGTATAAAACTCCTTCAAATATAATTTGTTTAATAATATCAATTTTTCTAGCACCAAGAGCCATTCTAATTCCAAATTCGGGAATTTTTTCTTTAGTATTAAAAAACATTGTATTTAGCAAAAACATAATACTAATTACTCCTAAAAATGACATAATTGAAATCATCATTGGTAATACGTTTTGTATTGCTTGAGAAATTGCTTTATCTACTTTAGTTCTAGAATAAACTTTAAAATTAAGTTGTTCCATAGCAAAAACAAATTCATCCACATCTTCTTTAGAATATTGATTGCCATTAATTAATACTGAGGTATATCCACAATTAAAAATACGTTTATTAAATGTCTTTACCGGCATAAAAATTTCTACCGATGGGATACCATTTTTAGATGATTCTTTTTTCAAGTACTCATTAAGATCACTAGAATTAGCGACTACCCCTACTACTTTATAAAGATAATTCTTAATTTCGATATACTTATTTAAAGGATTTTCATCAAAGAAAAAAAGTCTTGCAGCAAGCTCATTAATCACTACAACACGAGCTTGATTTTCATTATCTTCATAATTCCAAGAACCACCTAATAACATTTCTCTTTTTTCAACAATTGGATTGCCATCAAGCCATTTTCCATAATTGGTGCTAATAAGATAATTATTATAAAAATTAGGGGTACATCCTTGAATCTCTAGACCAATTTGTTGATTATTATGAATCATAACAGTTTGATAAGATCCCGTATAATATGTTAATTGTGATTTATTGAAATTATTATTAAAGTATATTTGTTCATCTAAGGTAAACTCGTGATTACCACCAATAATAATCAAATCATTTTTAAAATTTTCATAACTTGTATTTAGTTGATTTACGTATGTATCATAAAACAATACACATATAAAAAAAAGAAAAAAACTAATCGTCATTCCTAAAATAGTTAATTTAAATCTCGTTTTACTTATTAATATTGACCTATAATAATTATGAAATAATTCAATTTTCTTCATATAAATACCCATCTTCAATCTTAAAGTTTCTATCTGATATTTCGTCAAAAATATCATCATGTGTAACTATCAAAATCGTTATTCCATAATACTCATTAACCTGTTTAAAAATGTCTAAGATTATCTTTTTATTTAATGGATCAAGATTTCCCGTTGGTTCATCAGCTAATAATAGTTTCGGTTTTAACGATAAAGCACGACATATTGCCACTCTTTGTTTTTCTCCTCCCGACAAATCCGCTACGTTTTTTGATGTTAAATCTTCAATTTTGAGAAATGACAAAAGAAAGTTTAAGTGTTCTAGGTAATTGTCAAATGACTTTTTAGAATACAAATATGGAATTTTAATATTATCAATTACAGACAGTCCACTAATTAAGTTATAATTTTGGAATACAAATCCGATGCTTTCATTTCTAAAATTAGAATATTTCTTTCTTTTTACTTTTTGTAAATCAAATAAATATTGTCCACTATCATATTTATCGATAAAACCTAGAATATTCAAAAGAGTCGATTTTCCACTTCCACTCTTTCCTTTAATAGTCACAATTTCTCCTTTATTAACAGAAAAACTGATTTTTTTTAAAACAGAAAGTTTTCCATAAGCTTTTTCGATATTTTTAAGTTCAATTATTTTACACATATTAAATACATACTACCTTTGTCTGAGTATTAACTCCATTTTTAACTTCAACATTTTCATCACCAATTAAGCCCACTTTTATCTCAGATTTATATAATCTATCACCGTCTAAAATGTTGACATAATATTTATTATTCTGAAATAAAACGACACTTTTTGGAAGAGTTAAAACATTTTGGCGTGATTCAAGTAAAAATTGAACATCAACATCGCTACCTTCAAAAACAAACTCATTTGTTTCATATTCTACTTCAACACTTAAAAAACCATCTTCAATCTTATAAGAGTGATTAAAGATATTTGCTTTAATAATTTTACCATCTATGATTACATCGGTATTTTCCCCAATTTTAACATAATATGAATTTTTTTGTTCTACTAAAACAGTACTTTTTAATTTGGAAAAATCACTAACTTTTACGATATATTTGGATTCTGTTTCAGTAATGTCCTCCACTCTTCCAAAAACAGAACAGATATTATTACTGTCCATTATATCCCCAGGTCGTACAATTTGTCCTTCATAAAGATTCATAGTGTCATTTTCTTTATCAACTAAATAAGTAAGATATTCTTTATCATTTAATTCAACTTTTGCCGAATAACGTACACTTCTTCTTACTTCGCCAATTTCTGGTTTAACAGTAGAGTAAATCGTATTTACATCATTATTCCAATTTGAATAATCTATCTTATCATCATTGTTTTGACTAACAAATTGATAAATATTTGTTAAAATGAGAATCAAGATAATTGCGGAAGAAGCATAATAATAAACTTTTCTAAACATTTTATTGTCCCCCTATATTTTACTTTCTATATCCTTGAAATTATACAATAAATCAAGTATCAATTATCTTTTCATTTATATAATTGCATTTATCATATAAAAATAATATTTATATTTTAAATTATCAGATAATAAAAAACACACCCAATTTAGGTTTTAAACATTGGATAATAATAATTACATAATACTTAGTATATTTAAATGAATTTATAATAATTATTGATTTCGTATAATTTCTAACATCTTAGAAACTCTTGCTTGACGATCCCTAAAAATAGCAATATCTGAACGATATAGATTTTCCACACCATTAGAATCATAAAATTCTATTTCTAGATATAGATAATTTTTTATTGGTTTGTTAGTTGGATATTTAAAATCAACATCAATATAAACTTTTTCTTTTGCGTATAGGATGAAATTAGAAAACATAGGTAGTGAATTAATTTTCACAGTATATTCAACATTAGCTGCATTTTTAATTGCTAAAGATTTAATTCTTACTTGCTCAATAGGCAATATAACCCAACTACAACTACTTATCATTTCATCTGCAATCCAGGGGATTGAAAGTGGATAAATCAATGAACTATGTGCATTTTCAATATAAATAATATTCATATTTAATTCAATTACTTCGCTAAAAGAATTATTTATATTTATCATGAATGATTCAAATAAAAAATTTTCATATGCAAATTCAAAAGTAATTACATAAAGATAAAATTCATCATCATAGATGGAATTAGCTTGAACGAATTCATATTTAATAAGGTCTGCTTTTCTTGAATCACTATTTGATGTATTAATAGACATAATTTCAAAATGATCAATCTGTCGATTATAGGCAAAATAATATGGTAGATTTTTATTATCATCGGAAACAAAAAATTGATCCAAATATTCGATAGTAACTAATCTTTCTTCACCAGGAACTTTATTTTTTTTACAAGCACTAAGTGAAAAGATAAAGATGATACATAATGAATAAATAAAAAATTTAGTAAATTTATTTTTCATATGTTTCACCACTTTCATATACTTCTCCATCAACAGCAAATTTATAGTTTTTTGATAAATATTTATCAATAGGAATGTAAACTGTTGATGTTGATTGGTATTCGTAATCTCCTTGTCCAAATAATTTAAATTTTTGTTTATAATGTTTAACATTATATTTCTTAGATTCAAAATTTAATCCAATACAAAAAAATTTCCCTGGTTCATCTGGTGTTATTATCCATGAATATGTTTCCATTCGTTCTTCAGCATAACTATATGAAACTCCTGCCTCAATCTTTGATGTCGCTTTAAAAGCTGCACCCATTAATTCTAATGGTACTTCTACCGAAGTAGATGAGCTAGTATTATAGGTTATAGTTCCGGAAAACTTATGAGTAAATGTAACAGAAATATCATTAGCTTGATCCCTTTTAACCCATTCTGTTATTTGAATTGCCATTTCTTTTTTTCTTTCATCATATTCGATAAATTCATGTTTCCAATCTTCAGTACCTGGGCAATTATCAGTATAAACAATTAATGAACTGACCCCCATACCAATTATTTCATCATCGACATGAAGTGCCATAATTAATGATGAACATAACACCATAAACCATAAATGAATTTTTTCCATATTGTTTCCCCCCTTTTTTTTCTTTGAATATATTTTAAACGTTTACCCATAATATGTCAATATCAAAACTTTAAAAATGATTTTATACTTTTGCATATTTTGTCTGTTTTAAATTATAAAACACGTATATAAAAAATACAAAAAAATATTTTATATAAACATTTTTTTATTTAAAATTAAATACCAGTTATAAACAAACATTTAATTAATTTTTCAATAAAATTAAACAAATTTTATATAACATCCTTTATTGATTTTTATCTTTCGTGTTAAAAGATATTTTTTCCTTTTAATCTATAATATAAAAAATAAATCAATAAATTATTAAAAATAAAATTTTTAAAAATAAAAAAGGCTTTAAGTTAAAATCTTAAAACTAATAAATTTAAATATGATAATTTTATTTACGTTCTAAAAATTGTTATAATTTCGATATGTAATATTATTACCTCTAGTGAAAAAATAACTAAAATAAACTATTCCCACACTTATTACTATCGTATATTATGCTTTAATAGTTGGTGTTTAATAAATTAAATTGAATATTTATAGTATTAAAATAATACTTAATCATTAAAGTTATTTTAATATATTAATAGTGCTAAATAATTACACCTTTTTATCTAATAACATTTATATATTTAAAATCAATTTTTATTAGATAGTCATTCAAGTATATTAATTAAATTTTATTATAAATTCATTATATTTTGTCGAAATATTCTTCGAATTTCTTCTCAAGAACACCATAATTAGCCCAATGTCTTATATATTGATCGTATGATTTTAGATTTCTTCTTGGACTATTACTAAAAAAATCATGTAATTCTTCTACAAGACTTTTAAAATAATCATCTTGATAATTAATTTCATTAGCATAGTCACCCATAACAAATAATCCAAATTTTAAATATATTTGCTTCATAATTTGAATAGGTTCAGTTAATAAATTTATTATAATATCCTTATTAACATTAACTTTTATAAAACGAAGATAGTAAGGTCCTAATGCAAGAGCATTATTGGGACCATCAACTGATATTTCTTCAGTAAATTCATCGTTAACTAAGTTATATTTTTCCAAGCGCTTTTTTTTCATAATGTATAATATATTATCTTGCACAATAATTTTACGAATGATTTCATCACTTTTGCCAATATTTATAAGATGATAAATTTTATTTTTATTGGAATCCCATAGATATGTATTATTTCTATGTAATCTATAAAAAAGTACATAATTTTCATAAAACGCTTCTTGATAATTTTCTGACTGGTTTATACTTTTAATTAATGTTTTTGTTTTACAATCTATAAAACATATAGTCTTATGTTTAACAAGAATTAATATATCGTTAACTATAAAAGCCTTCCAAACTGCTTTAATTTTAAGAAAAATATTTGAATAGTCATCAATTATCTGAACTCCTTTGTCATAATCAATTAAAAATAAATATTTATTGTCGTAAATAGGAGCAAGAGGATTGCTATAATAACTATTAACTTTTAAACCTTGACTTTTTAATACTATATTTTCATTTTGATAAAGGGTAAGTTCATTATTTTCAACCACTAATCTACAAAAATTAATTTGATTATCTAAAAATGTATATTCCATGTTTCATCCTAAATAATTATTTTATAAATATCTTTCATAAATTGTGAAGCATATTCTAAAGCATCATCTATTCCTTTAATATTTTTAATTACACCTTCCCAAGCTTCATTATATGCATATGCACCCTTTCTATGAATACTAGCATCTAACCAAATACCATATTTAGGATTATCAATATCTATATGTTTAAAATCAAATTTTTCACGGAAGCCTTGTGGAAAAATATGATGAGCATCATGATGTCTATCTGGTCTAAGATTTCCTGACTTTTCCATATTTCAACCTAACTTACAAATATTATGAACGATGAAAAGTGAATTTCCAATTACATAAGTATGATAGCATAAAACATTTAAATTCTAAACATCAATAGGTTCTTTTAATTGTTCTAATTGAACTATTTTTACTTTTTCGAAGTCTGTAGTAGTTTGAATATAATCATTTGAAGTTATATCACCTGCTTTTTTCCAACCATTATTTGTTAAGATGTTATGATTTGGTGTACAGATGATTTCTTCTTTATCGGTAAAGATATGGCATAATTCTTTAATCCTTGGTGATTCTTTTTAAGCTTATATTAGCTTTATTTAAGGTTTTAATAAATATTAATGTTATTAGTAAAGATATCCATAGTGGTATATATTTTAAATATAACAATATATGTTCCTATGTTTATTGTTCTTATAATATATACGATCATAAATATAATTACTTTTACTAGGATTTTATATAAAATACCCGTTCCTAAAAAATAGATAATAGAATTAATGCTTTAATGGTAATTAAAATAGGAATAATAAATAAATGTTTAAATAATATTTATAAAAAAGTAAGGTTCTAGCAAAAAGCAATTAAGAATATGATTTATTATCAACTAAAAATGATATATTAATAGAAAAAGAAATTGCTAAAAAAGAAATCATAGTTCTTTCTGAAGAAAAGAAAAATCTTGATGAATTAATTAACACAGAACTAAGAACAAAACAAAATAATTTAGGTCATCAAATTGAATGTTTTAAAGAATATATACAATTAACCTCTGAGTTAGATATAATCAAGAAAATAAATACTGAATGGGAAAATGATTTAGATCATTTAGATGAAAAAATAGAGAAAAAAACATCTTATAAACCTCTTGAATTATTCCCATCTAATTTTGCAAATGACATATCAAAGATAGTTCAAGAAATTTTAAAAGAATGCAATTTCCCTAAATACTATACAGCTAAATTTTCAATTAGAAGTTTCGATATTGAAATAAATGGGAATTCTAAAAATTCTAATGGTAAAGGTTATATAGCTTTCTTTAATTCAGTTCTAATATTGGCTATAAGGAAATATATGTATGATATTTCATCTATAAAATTACCATTTTATATCATTGATACACCACTATTAGGTCTAGATGTTTGTGATGATGAAATAAATCCAGAAAATATTAGAATTGGAATTTATGAATACTTTATGAAGTCAGTCAATCAAAGTCAATTAATCATAATTGATAACAAAAAAGATATGCCTGATTTAAATTTCAACAAACACAATATTCATCTAGAATATTATTCACATAATGAAAAAGATAGATATGGTTATTTTATTGACCATTCAGATTAAAATATAAAAATTAAGCGAGGCAATATGAACTGTAAAATATGACTCGCTTTATCTTCTTATTCAATTTTTGTTAAATAATTCTGCTAAGGATAGCAAAATCCAATCAGTTTTATCTATAAAGGGGTTACGAATAACACAAAACTTATTTATTTTTTATATTATTTTTGTCGATATGTTTCATCTCAGTTTTCAACGATAACTGACATACACATTCGACATGGCTTGTCATTGGAAACATATCAATAGGTTGAATATAGTTAATCTTGTATTTTTCATCTAAAATATTCAAGTCTTTAGCTAATGAAGATGGATTACATGAAACATAAACAATTCTTTTTGGTTCAATTTTCATTATTAAATCCATCGTTTTTGCATCTAAACCTGTTCGTGGCGGATCAAAAACTACGACATCAGGTAATAAACCATCTTTAATTAATGCTGGTAGTTTAACATTTACATCGTCATTATAGAAATGAATATTTTTAATTTTTAATTTCTTAGCTGTCATATTAGCACTTTCAACAGCTTCTCTATTTAGTTCAATACCGATAACTTCTTTAGCCATATTCGCAAGCCACATTCCAATAGTTCCAACCCCACAATAAGCATCAATTACTGTTTCTTTGCGACTTAACTTACAAGCTTTTTTAACTTCATTATATAATTTAACTGTTTGTATAGGATTTAATTGGAAAAAAGCATTAGGTAAAAGTTCAAATGAAATTTTATCTAATTTTTCAGTAATCGTATCTTTTCCTGCCAATTTTTTTAACGATTTACCAAAAATAATGCCTTGACCTGTTTTTTCATTAAAATCTTCATATACTGATACAACGTTATCCAAGCTCATAATTTTTTCGGCAAGCTTATATATTTTCGATGATTTTTCATGCAAGATTATGGTAACTTGAATTTCATTATTAAAAGTTGAAATACGAGTAACAATATACTTAACAATTCCACCATTGAACTTTTCACTATAAGCTCGAATGTTTAATTCTTCCATAAATTCTAAGATTTTTTTATTAACATAATTAATTTGATCATTATGAATCAAACAATCATCAACATAAACAATACGATTAGAATCAGCTTCATAAATTCCCATTACATTTTTCTTACCATTATTACGAACTGGAAGACTTGATTTATTACGATATCCAAACGGATTATCCATCATGATAGTTGGTTTAATTTCAAATTTACGCGGATTAATACTTGAATAACGTTCAATGCATTCAATTAAATGTTCGCGTTTTAACACTCCTTGATATTCATATTTTACATGTTGAAGTTGACATCCCCCACATTTACCATAATATGGACAAGCTGGAACAACATGATTACTATCACGCTTAATAAATTCAATAATTTCTGCTTTAACATAATTATCAAAATCAGATGTAATTCTAACTTTAACAATATCTTTAGGAATAGCATTTAAAACAAATACCGCTTGACGTTTATAAAACCCTATTCCTTCACCATTTATCCCAATTCTTTTAATTTCTAAATTAATAATATCATCAACTCTTAATTTATTATTCATTATTCCACATCCTTATTTTCTACAATAAAGTTTAGATATTTAGCATATCCATTCCCATCATCACTTAACGCATATAAGCCAAATTTACTTCCGGTCCAACGATCTCTTGTTGCTTGAAAAGTATAATTAAAATATTCTTCAAAACCATCTTTAATATATCCTAAACGATATTGATTAGGATATGTAAAATCTAGTAATAAAGTAACTTCGTTAGATTCAAGTATTACTTCTTCAATTATTTCATCTAAAGTGTCTTTAGTACCTTTTTTTAAACTTATATATTTTGGACTAACCTCTAAATAAGCATAATTAAATCCCATTAAACAAAGACCCGTTTTAGATGTTTCTTTTAAAAAACGTTTATCTAATGTTGTTTTTACTTTAAAATTAGCTAATGCTAATTTTTGCATCATCCGGTTTCTTTCTAAATATAAATAATTTTCATTTTCTTTTTTAATACAATTTAAAAGTAAACCATCTTCAATACGGTAAAAATTATCTTTAATATTACAAGGCCATTGCCATGATTCATTAATTTTATCTTTAAAAAAATCAGTATAATTTATTTTTAAAGTATCATCTTTTTTTAAAAAATACGGATAAGTTAATGATGGTATACCGACAAAATTTCCTGTATCAATTCCACAAATAGGCCAACCTTCAATAAAATTAACATCTTGAATATGACACACACGTCCATAATTATCTAAATCTTGAAAATGCATAAATACGTACTTGTCATCATTAATATCAATTAAAGCTCCTTGATGAGGACCATTTACTTTCGAATCACCTTGCATTAAAATTATTTTTTCTTCATATGGACCATAAATATTTTTGCTTCTTAACGCTAATTGCCATCCTGTTTTAACACTACCTGCTGGGGCTAAAATAAAATAGTAATCATTTATATAATATACTTTCGGTCCTTCAATGACTGGTTGAGTCATTCTACCATCATAAATAATTGTATAATCAGATAATGTTTTAGTTAACTTATCATCAACTTCAAAAAGGGCAAGCTTTGAATTAAAGCCTATTTTACTTTTAGCAAATCCACATGCAATGTATGTTTTTCCATCTTTATCCCAAAATGGACATGGATCAATTAAACCTTTAGTGCTATTTAATAAATGTGGTTTACTCCATGGCCCATAAGCGCTTTTCGATTTTGATACATAAATTCCCTCATCGTACATCGGAATTACGACATAAAAAAAACCATCGTGATAACGGATACTTGGGGCCCAAATTCCATCTCCAGGAATTACTTTATCGAATCTTTGAAATAATTCTTTACAAACATAACTAATAACTTCATAATGTACTAAATCTTTTGAACGTAATACTGGTAATCCGGGAACATAGTTAAATGATGATGCTACCATAAAAAATTCATCACCAACTCTAATCGCATCAGGATCACTATAATCGCATAATAAAACAGGATTTTTAAATTTTTCCATAACTGACCTCCATAAAACTCTATTTCTATTATACCATTTTCTAAGATGCTTTAAAAGAAAAAAAATAACTCAATTACTTGAGTTATTATTTAAATAATGACATTGTAGGACTTAACAATGCTAAAATTGCAAAAACCCAGAAGGCAATCGTCCAGTATAATTTTTTACCAGGTAAAGTTGTCGAACGTAAAAATCTCCATCCTGCAATAATAACTGATACAATTAAGAAAATATCTGCAATACTAGTGAATATTCCTAAATTTCCACCAAAAGTTGCTAGAATTCCATCGATTCCCTTAATGATTAAAGCAAAGAAAGCCATAAATCCAGCAATTTTATTCCATGCAACTGCTTTATTTGAATTATTTTTTGCCATAATACCTATTCTCCTTTAATTTTAGTTATGCCTTTATTATACATCAAAAAAATTTTTTTGACAACTAAAAGCCATTAAAGAAGTCTTTTAACTATATTTTAATAAAATCATTTACACTAGCAAATTCGTAATTATTTTGGAGTGTTTTAATAATTTGTGCTAAATCATTTGCATTGTCTTTAGAAACAGCATGTAATAAAATAATTGCCCCATTATGCACTTTATCTTTAATAATATTATGTGCATATAAATTACCATAAACCTTGTCTTCCTCCCAATCTTTATATGCCACCGACCAAAATAAATTTACATACCCTAAATTAGATGTATATTCTAAAACATTTTGATTAAACACACCAGCTGGTAAACGCAATAACTTTGGCATATGTTGATTAAATTTTGCAAAAAACATTTCTTCTAATTCTTCTAATTCTTTTTTAATAGCGTCATTTGAAATCTTTGTGAAATCTTTATGCTTATTAGAATGATTAGCTACCACATGACCTTCATCTATCATTCTTTTAACTAATTCTTCATTGGTGTTTAAATAATGACCTGTAATAAAGAAACAAGCTTCTACATTAGCTTCTTTTAACGAATCTAAAATCGCAATAGTATTGCCATTTTCATAACCACAATCAAATGTTAAATAGATTTTATTACTATTTAAATCACCTGTATAATATGTTTTATTTTCCTTAAACATTTTTAAATAACTATCAGGAATATTTGGTACTTGATTATTTCCTGTTTTCCCCAAACCAAAACCAATTGATTTAGCATCAACATTGATTATAAATAATCCCGTTATTAAGATAATAATTAAGAAAGCTACTTTTTTAATTTTCATTTTTACAACCTCCATTTATTATTATTGCAATAAACAATCTAAATACAGGTGTTAATTTGTGGATTTAATTAAAAAGAATCCTAAAACTAAACTAATGGATATTAAATAAATCCAAAACATAAAAATAATTAAAAAAGATAAGGTTCCATATACTTGTTTAAAGTTTTGAAAATAATATAGATAAATACGAAATCCAATTGTCGATAGATACATACCGATGTATGAAATTAAACTTGGAATTAAAATTTTTTTAAATGAATTTTTTTGTGGACTAACAAACTTATTAATAAAAACAATTAAGCAATATGGAATAATTAAATATAAAATTTTTTTTAAAAAAAGCAGTAAAATAGTATTTTTGACTTCTTCAATAATCACTATTATAAAACCACTAACTAAAACAAAACCTAAAAAAACAATTACTAAAATCAAACTTATTAAACGATTAAATCGATATTTTTTCTCTTTTACTTCCATAATAAGTTCTTTAGCATTAATAATGTGGACAAATAAACTACTAGCTGAATAAATACTACTTAAAATATAAAAAATAAAATATGATTTAGAAAATGTTAAGTGTGATAAAAATTCTGGATAATTAATTGATGTTAAGTTGGTAATAATAAGCATTATTAAATATAAAATTGATCCGCCATTTATCACAATAAAAAAAGCAATTCCCCCTGAAAGAGTTGTGAGTTTTTTATCGATAATTTTTTTTAGCAAATCTTTCATGATATCACCAAAATTATTGTTGGTAAAAACAATCAATCTATACTAAAAAAAGCTGCAAGATTTATTAAAATCTTACAGCATTTTATCAATTATTTATTTGTAATTCTAATTACATCACGAGCTATCATAACTTCTTCATTTGTTGGAACAATGAATGCTTTAATAGCAGAATCTTTAGTAGTGATTTCTCTTTCTACAGCACGTACATTATTTGCTTCTTCATCTAATTTAACACCTAAAACTGTTAAACGATCTAAGATGTTTTTACGTAAGTGAATTAAGTTTTCTCCCATACCTGCAGTGAAAGCAATGGCATCACATCCACCCATTAATACATAATATGATGCAATATAATCAACGATACGTTTAGCTTGAACATCAAAAGTTAATTTACATCTGTAATCTCCTTCATCCATTCCTAAAGTTACATCACGAGCATCATTTGAACGTCCTGACATTCCTAAGTATCCTGATTTTTTATTTAAAATATTTACTACTTGACTAGCTGATAAATTTTCTTTTTCAGCGATAAATGAAACAATAGTTGGATCTAAATTACCACTACGAGTTCCCATTGGAATACCTTCTAATGGTGTTAATCCCATTGATGTATCAATACTTTTTCCACCCTTAACAGCACAGATAGAAGCTCCATTTCCTAAGTGACAAACAATAATTTTAGTGTCTTTAGCATCTTTTCCTAATAATTCAGCTGTTCTTTGTGAAACATATTGGTGAGAAGTACCATGTGCCCCATATTTTCTTACACCATAGTTTTCATACCATTCATATGGAGTAGCATACATATAACATTCTGGTGACATTGTTTGGTGGAATACTGTATCAAAAACAGCAACTTGCGCAACATTTGGTAATGCTTTTTGGAATGCTTTAATACCGATGATATGTGCAGGGTTATGTAATGGAGCTAAATCTTTTAACTTATCAATTTTAGCTAATGCTTCATCATCAATTAATGCTGAATCTTGGAAATATTCTCCACCTTGTACAACACGGTGTCCAACTCCAGTAATTTCATCTAATGATTTTAAAATTCCTTTTTCAATTAAAGTGTGTAATAATAACTCAACACCTTCAGCATGTGTTGGTAAAACAGGATTAGTTTCTTCTTTTTTTCCATCAAATTTTAATGTGAAAATTCCTGTTGCTAAACCGATTCTTTCCATTACACCTGATGCGATAACTGTTTCTGCTGGCATGTCTAATAATTGAAATTTAATTGATGAAGACCCAGCGTTAATTGCCATAATTTTTGCCATTGTTTTTCCTCACTTTATTTTTGATTTTTAAACCACATTTCAATTGTTTTCAAAGTTTGACTAAACTTATCTGCATTATTAAAATCTGGTAACTCTACTAATAAGCAATTATGCTTTTTAGTGTTTTTTTGTAAAATTAAAATGCTCTTAGCATTTTCTTTAAAAATATTCTTTGGTAATTCAATTAAACCAACAATGCTCATATTGTTTAATAGTTCTTTTTTAAAGATATTTTCTTTATCACGGTAAAAGAAATCATTAGAAATTATACATAACATATAACCATCATCTTTTAAAGAATTGCGATGGTGCAAAATACAATCCATATCAAAGTAGGTATCATTTTCTGTTTTATAGGCTGGAAAATCGCCAATAACATAATCACAATCTTTAATATTAATATCTAGGCTATCTTGTAAATATAGATTTAAATCGATATTCTGTAAACGTGAAAAAACTTGCGCAATTTCTAACATAATCGGATTATTTTCAATACCGTAAAGATCCAAATCAATTTCTAAATGATTATTTAAAGCACATATCAAGTTACTTGATCCAATTACAGGATCCAAAATTTTGATACGTCTTTTATCATCTTTTTGAAATTTAGTGATTAAATAACTTAAGAAAATACCTAACGTATCAGGCGTTATTTCTCCTGTTTTTAAACCTTTTTCTTTGCATCCTTGTAACACGACTGCTTGTAAAGCTTTACGAACTTCTTCCACTTTAAAATCAATATCTTCTAACTTCGCATAAATTTGCATAAGCTCTTCTTCTTGTTCTTCAGAAACACTTTGGTTCACGGAATTAGAGATGATATTTTTACAACTGTTAATGATTAATGTAAAGTAGTCTTCTTTAGTAAATTCATAAAGTTTATAAATTGACTCATTAATAACATCATAAAATAATTCTAAATTTTGTTGGTTTATCATTCGAACACCTCAAAGATTATTATACAATATTTAACAAATAAAGTAAACCTTTTAGACATCAAAAAAGAGGTCCTAAACCTCTTTTGTAAAGACTTGTTTTAATTGTTCAACTAAACTTGGAATATTTTCGATTAATTTTTCATAGATATCTTTTTCCTCATCAAAGTGTAATAACTTGCATTCACCCTTATAAGTAATTAAAAAAGCAACAGGACATATATTAACAGTTCCACCTGTACCGCCACCAAAAGGTATACTATCTTTTGCGTTAATTTCTGTCCCTCCAGTAATGAATCCCATTTTAACTTTAGAGATAGGAATAATAATTAAATCCTCACTTATTTTGATAGCTTCGCCAATTATTGTATTTACATCTATAATATCTTTGATTCCTTTTAATGATACATTTAATAACTCTAAAATTTGATTGTTCAAAAAATCACCTCATTAATTAAATTTTTAATTCCCATATTAAAGACGAAATACAATTTATATTCATTATGACCTTTTAAATATTTAACTTCAAATTCTTCTTTAGTATGTATATTTTTGTAATTGTGATATATCACTTTAATCGATGCGAAAAAAGGATAAAAGCTTATATTATTCCAACTTGTGATATCTTCAATATCAGATACATACTTAATCAACTTAAAATCTTTAATTAATAATAAATGTTTTAACCATAGTATCTTTTTAAAATTAACTTGTTTGACGTCTTTAACTTCTTTTTTAAGTTTAATATAGGGAGTTAAACTCCAATTAAGAAGTAAAATTTTATAAGATACTTTGATAAATTCTTTTTCATTATCTATTTTAACATTAACATTAAGCAGCATGATAATTGTAATAAAGAATAAAAATAGCATTTTAATCACCTAATTATTAGTCTAACCGAAGTTCAATTTTATATTCTTTAAACCAAAAATCTATTTGATATAAAAAAGCTAATAATTGTGGTTTTGTCATTAATTGACCAAACCATGGAATATTATTTTCTGAAGATGCCATTAACTTTTTAATTTTATCAATAGAAAATAAAGTATGTAAAATTGAACTATCATCTAATAAAATTGGGTTTAATAATTCAATTATTAAATTCTCATAGCGTTTATCATGCGTTTTAGGATACGGATTTTTCTTTCTTAAATAAACCTCTTCTATTAATTCATCTTTAAAAGCTTCACGTAATAATCCTTTTTCCATATTGTTATAAAATTTATAACTAAACGGAACATTATACATATACTCAACCAAATCTAAATTTAAAAAAGGTAGACGAGCTTCAAGTGATGCTCCCATTGTCATTCGATCTTTTCTAACCGCTAAGTTGGGCATAAAATTATATAAGTTTAAACAAGTCATTAATCGATGATTTTTCATAGCATCTGAATCATCTTCTAAATAGTCCACATTAGAACTTATCATATGATAGGTATCTTCTAAATACTTAGATAAATTTAAACTATCAATTAAATTTGGATTAATTAACGATTCCCGCATTTCATATTCTCTAAACCACGGGAATGTCTTGTAATCTGTATGTTTATAAAACCACGGATACCCACCAAAAATTTCATCAGCACCTTCTCCTGATAAAGCTACTGTATGTCGTTTTTTTATAGACTTTGCAAGATAAAAAAGCGATGCATCAACATCAGCCATTCCTGGTCCATCACGTAAAATTACCGCTGTTTTTAGCATATCAACTAAATTATTTAAACTTACTTCTTCGTAGTGATGATTTAAATTATAATAAGAAACAACATTAGGAATTGTTTTTATATCACTTGATGTTTGAAAATCATTTGCGATAAAGCTCTGTTTATTTCCCTCATATTCAATTGAATATGTTTCAAGTTGCGAAATCTTCTTTTTGGCAATAGCCGTTATAATTGTCGAATCTAATCCTCCACTTAAAAATGTACAACACGATACATCAGAAATTAATTGTTGGTGAACCGAATCAGTTACTAATTTTTTGACATCATTTACGCATTCTTCAAAAGTTTTATCATACTTTTGAGCTTTAAGTGTATAATATTTCGTTATAGAAAGCCCATTAATCCGATCAAAGTGTAAATAATGGCCTGGAGGAACTTCATATATATCCTCATAAATAGTCGTTCCTAAGCGAAATGCTGGAGATAATCCTAATAATTCTTTTAACCCTCTTTTTGTAACAACCGCCTTTTTAGAATATTCTAATATTGCTTTAATCTCACTTGCAATAATAACATCGTTATTAAAGATACTATAGTATAACGGCTTAATGCCTAATTGATCTCTAACTGCAATAATCTCTTCATCTGATGCTAAACAAAATGAAAACATCCCTCTTAAGTCATTAAGACTTTCATAACCATAAGTACTAAAATATTTTAAAACAATTTCAGTATCACCATATCCTAAAACCTCAACACCATCATTTTTTAATTTTTCTTTTAATATTTCCGTATTGTATACTTCTCCATTATAAATAAAATGTTTATTTAAATACGTTAATGGTTGTTTACCATTAATTTTATCAATTACTACTAATCTTTGTGTTCCAACAGCATATTTAGGCCCAAAATATAAGCCAAATTCATCAGGACCACGACTTTTAAGTAACTTTAACGAACGACTAAATTTGTCGATATCCGTTTCGGTATGAAATCCTGATTTTAACATGATACCACACATATTATTACCTCCTTGCATGAAATTAACAAATGTGTTACCATATTATATATATCGTTTATTGAACAAAAGGTGATACTATTAGAAAAATTATGATTAAATTAATTACGTTTTATCAACATAAAATTTCACCATCATTGGGAACAAACTGTCGATATCATCCGACATGTAGCCAATACGCTAAGACTTGTTACGAAAGATTTAATTTTTTTAAAGCTAGTTTTCTAACTGTCAAACGTATTTTAAAATGTAATCCTTTATTTAAACCGAAGTATGATCCAGTTCCTGAAAAAAAAGAAAATAAACCTAAAAATAAATAAAAATGGCATGATATAAAATCATGCCTATTTTTTTATCTTAATTATTATGAATATTAATTTATCCACATATCAAATTAATATTTTTATGAGGTGATTTATCATAACAAGTGCAACAAAAAAACTCATGAGATTACTATCATGTTAAAATGTAAGTGACCAAACAAA
>CALVBA010000006.1 GCA_944325695.1 uncultured Anaeroplasmataceae bacterium | reverse complement strand
GATGACTATTCAAATATTTTTCTTAAAATTAAAGCAGTTTGGAAGGCTTTTATAGTTAACGATATATTAATTCTTGTAAAAATCAAAAGTATATGTTTTATAGATTGTAAAACAAAAACATTAATTAAAAGTATAAACCAGTCAGAAAATTATCAAGTAGCGTTTTATGAAAATTATGTACTTTTTTATAGATTACATAGAAATAATACATATCTATGGGATTCCAATGAAAATAAAATTTATCATCTTATAAATATTGGCAAAAGCGATGAAATAATTCGTAAAATTATGGTGCAAGATAATATATTATACATTATGAAAAACCAACGCTTGGAAAAATATAACTTAGTTAACGATGAATTTACTGAAGAAATATCAGTTGATGGTCCCAATAATACTCGTGCATTAGGACCTCATTATATTAAGTTTATAAAAGTTAATGTTAATAAGGATATTATAATAAATTTATTAACTGAACCTATTCAAATTATGAAGCAAATATATTTAAAATTTGGATTATTTGTTATGGGTGACTATGCTAATGAAATTAATTATCAAGATGATTATTTTAAAAGTCTTGTAGAAGAATTACATGATTTTTTTAGTAATAGTCCAAGAAGAAATCTAAAATCATACGATCAATATATAAGACATTGGGCTAATTATGGTGTTCTTGAGAAGAAATTCGAAGAATATTTCGACAAAATATAATGAATTTATAATAAAATTTAATTAATATATTAAATTAAGGGTGCTATGTGTAGTCGTAGCATCCTTTTCATTTTGATATATTTTATAAATGCTATTTTTTGGATTATTAAAAATTTAATAATTATCTTAGTACACTAAATTTATGAGATGATCAAAACTTATAGTTGTATACTGAACCCCATAAGTTAGAATAGTAGAAAATACTAGAAAGACTTATGGGGTTTTATTATGAAATTAATTTTTAGAGATAAAGATAGCATTATTAAAGAACTTGAAGAAAGAAATGCTAAAGTTAGAAATGGAAAATGATCTATTAAAAAAATTGAAAGTCTTGGTTCAACAAAGAACACAGCAACAAAAGAAGAAAAAAAGTTGTGTATGAATCAAGGAATATCAACTTAAAAAGATGTTAAATTTCTTTAAAATTGAATAAAGCGATTAAATCTCTAATTACAGATATTTCTGAAGAAAATAAAACAAGATATAATTATTTTAGAATAACTTTAGAGCTTAGAAATAAAAGATTAATTATTAATCATAAAGCATATTATAAGCGAAACTTTAATACAACATCTGTAAACCAAATTTGGACTACTGATGTATCAGAGTTTCATATTACTGAAGGTAAACTTTATCTATCACCAATTATTGACGTTCATAACCGAGAGATAGTATCTTATACTATTTCACGTTCCCCTAATGATGACAATATCACAATATCAAATGAAACAATATAGAGATAAATTATCTTACAAAGGTATTAAACAAAGTATGTCAAGAAAAGGAAACTGTTATGATAATTGTGTAATGGAGATTTTCTTTGGAACAATGAAAAATGAAATGTTTTACGGTCATGAATATGAATTTAAATCTCTTGATGAACTAGAAAAAGCAATGCATGAATATATTAATTACTACAATAACAAAAGAATTTTAACAAAATTAAAAGGATTGACACCTATAATGTATAGACATCAATCCAATAATCAAGTAATATTAAGTTAATTTTACTTAGTCCAATTTATAGGGTTCATTATATAAATGAAAGTAGATAAAAGGACTTTTTACAAAAAGTCTTTTTTTTATTGCATTTTAAAAAAACATATGATAATATATTCATATGAAATGATATTCATATAAGGTGATAAAATGGATCAAATAAATCGTGTAGCTAATTTCTTTAAAAACTTTGGTGATAAAACGCGCTTGTCTATCATCATTAATTTATTAGAAGGAGAGTTGAGTGTAAATGAATTATCACAAAAAATTAATATGAGTCAAACATCAACTTCGCATCAATTAAAGATTTTACGTGAAAACAACATTGTTAATTTTAGAAAAGTTGGTAAAAGTAGTATTTATTATTTAGATGATGAACATGTTGAAAAAGTAATATTCTTTGCACTTGAACATATAAATCATATAGATGGAGGGAATCAAAATGAAGATTAAATATAAGGTTATTTTGGAAGATAAAAATATATTAAAAGATATTCCTCATACATACAATAATGGATATTTAATTTTTGACGAACAATATGAAGAAGATATAAAAGAATTATTAAAACATTATAAATATCAAAAAGTTAGTCTTGTTAAGAATAAAATCAAAGCTAATTTGTATCGATATGAATGGAAAATTTATAATTTAGATTGTGCTAATTGCGCTATGAAATTAGAAAAACATTTAAAAGAAAAATTTCAATTAATTAGTTGTGAAATCGACTTTATGAATGGATTAATTAAAATAATCAATTCTAAAAAAGTTAACATCGATGATGTAAGTATTGCAGCTGATAATTTTGAAAGTGGTGTATATATTCTTGAAAATAAAAGACATTTGACTTTTTCTTTAAAAGGAAATAAAGAAGATGTTAGACATCTTTGTCACATATTAAATAAAGAAATACATTGTCAAGCTGCTTTAATGAATTTAATTATTTACGAAGATGGTAATAGTTTAAAGTTCATTCAAATGATTAATAAGTGCATTAAAGATAATAAATTAAAGATTAGACTAGTTAATGACAAAAAAGAAAATAATCAATTATTCTATCGTTTTATAATTAGTTTAATAATAGTAACTTGTGCTTTTTTTGTTGAAATGGACTTGTTAAATTTATTCTTAATGATTGTTGCATATATTATATTAGCATATGATATTATATTTAAAGCATTAAAAAATGTTTTAAAATCTAAATTTTTAGATGAAAACTTTTTGATGTTTATCGCGAGTGTCGGAGCATTTATTATTAATTTACGAACTGAAGCATTGGCGATTATGATTTTTTATCAAATAGGGGAATTTTTACAAGATAAAGCCGTTCAAAAAAGTCGTCAAATTGTCGATTCAATTGAATTTAAAGTACATGATGTATGTGTCATAAAAGATGAAAAAATGCAATATATGCGCCCTGAAGATGTAAAGGTGGGGTCGGTTATAGTTGTAAAAAAAGGTGAAGTTGTTGCTTTAGATGGTAAAATTTTAGATAAAAGTAGTAGCTTTAATATGGCACAGATTACCGGTGAATCACGCCAAGTTTTACTATCTAAAGGAGATGATGTACTTTCAGGAAGTATCAATTTAGGGGATATTACTTATATTGAGGTTAGTAAAAATTATGAATCTTCTATGATGTTTAAAATTTCTGAAATGATTAAAAAAGCTACTAATGATAAACCTAAAAGTGAACAGTTCATTAAAATATTTGCAAAATATTATACTCCAACGATGATTATTTTGGCTTTAGCGTTATTAATTATATTTCCCATTTTAAAAATTCAAAACATTAATCAGGCTTTTTATTCAGCAATTAATTTACTTGTTATTAGTTGTCCATGTGCTTTAGTTATTTCAATTCCATTAATCAATTTTATGACGATTACTAATATGTATAAGAAAAAAATTATTATTAAAAATAGTCAAAAAATTGAAGAATTAAATTATATTGATACAGTTGTATTTGATAAAACAGGTACTTTAACAACAGGATCATTCTTGATAAACGATATTAACATTTTTGCAAAATATACTAAACAAGAGGTTTTAGATTTAGCGTGTGGATTAGAAAAATACTCTAACCATCCAATTGCTAAAGCATTTACGAAAGAAAAACATAATGATTTGCTTTTTTCTAATGTTAAGGAGTTAGAAGGGGTTGGAATCAGTGGGAATTTTAATAATAAAAAGTACCAAATTGGAAATTATCAATTAAAAAATGGATTAAAAGATGAAGGTTTATATCTATTAGAAGATGATTTATTAATCGCTCAATTTATAATTACTGATGAAATTAAACAAGATTGCTTTAAATTGATCGATGATTTGAATCAATCAAAATATGATACTATAATGTTAAGCGGTGATAATCAAAAAGCTTGTGATGATGTTAAAGATAAATTAAATTTAAAATTAGCTTATTCTCGTTTATTGCCTGATGATAAATTAGAAATTGCGAAAAAAATGCAAAAAGAAGGAAAACACTTATTATATGTTGGAGATGGAATCAATGATGCTCCTATTTTAAAACAAAGTGATGTTTCTATTTCTGTTGCAAGTGGTAGTGATTTAGCAAGCATATCTAGTGATATCATTTTCTTAGATGATAAAATGGAAAATATTAGTGAGTGTTTATATTTAGCTAAAATAGCTCGCAAAAAAACATTACAAAATATTATATTTACGATTATCATTAAATTTATTATAACAATTTTAAGTTTTATGGGATATTCTAATATGTATTTATCACTATTTAGTGATGTTGGGGTTTCATTACTATCGATTGTTAATGCATTGACAATATTAAAATATAATTATCAAAAAAAAGTATAAGTAATTTTTTCGTGCATAAAATAAAAGTATCTTAACAAAGGAGAATTTAAATATGCCAAATATTATTTGTACTGCTAAAGAATGTAAATATAACAATAGTGAATTATGTGCTAAAAGAAAAATTAGTGTTGAAGGGTTGTTTTCACGAAGTCAATTAGGAACATTTTGCGAATCTTTTAAATTAGAGCCTCGTGGAATTAATTTTTCCTTAGAATCATCTGAAATCTTTGATGAAGATAAAATTGGATCAAAAGCAGAAGTAACTTGTAATGCTAATTATTGTACACATAATCTTAATAGTTATTGTCAGGCTAAAAAAATTAATATCAAAAATGAAAATGCTAGATATCGTAGTGAAACAGAATGTGAATCATTTGCTTTAAAATAATGTAAGGACCTTATTGGTCCTTTTATCATATAAAAAATGAGTCTTAAGAAAGACTCATTTACTTTTATACAATTAAATCTCTAAAACATTTAAAGATTTGATCGTTATTTTTGGTATGTTCTTTTTCTGGATGCCATCCTATACCAAAAATAGGATAATTTGTACTAACAATACTTTCAATAACACCGTTTGATTGATAGGCAATTTTTAAATTATCACCTAAAAGTTTAATTGATTGATGGTGATAAGAATTTGTTTGAAAACTTTTGTCTAAATATTTACTTAAAAATGTTTCTTGATCCTTGCATACTAAATGTGTACTGTTTTGATGATTTGTAATATTTTGATATAAACTTCCATTAAAAAAGACATTGATACTTTGCATTCCTTTACAAATACCTAAAACAGGTTTGTTTGTTTCAGTAGCATGTTTTAAAACAGTAAAATCCAATTCATCTTCTAAATCACATATTTTACTACAATGAATATTTTCTTCATTATAAAAAAGCGGATTAATATCATCCCCACCTGTGATTAAAAAACATGAACACAAATCAAGCAGTGGATCTATGTTGTCATCAAGTGGCAAAATAAGGGGAATTAATCCCACATCTTTTAAAGCATTAATGTAACTATGACTAACATAGCTAGACCATTTATTATTAACATTCTCACCACGAGCAGTTATCCCTACATATTTCATAAAATCATCTCCTTACTTAAATTATATTAAGGTTATTTATTTATATACATCTTTGAAAAAATTTGTTAAAATAATAAAGGTGATTAAAATGAGTTTATTAGAAGTAGAAAATTTAAGATTTAAGTACACAGATCAAGAATTATACAATGATTTATCATTTCGATTATTAGTAAATGAACATGTGTGTTTATTAGGAAAAAATGGTTGCGGTAAATCAACATTTATGAATATTATTGCAAAAAATATTCTTCCAGATAGCGGAAAAATTGAATGGATGCCTAATATAAAATATGGATATTTAGACCAACATTTAAAAATTGATCAAGACATGAGTATAAAAGATTATTTGACAGATGTTTTTAAAGATTTATTTAATAAAGAAAAAATAATGCAAGAATATTATGAAAAACTAGCAACATGTCCAGAATCCGATTATGAAAAATACTTAAACCGAGCTTTATCGATTCAAGAAGAGTTAGAAGAAGCTAAGTTTTATCAAATAGAATCGACTTTAGGAAATATTATTAATGGTTTAGGAATTAATGCCATTGGTATTGAAAGAAATATAAAAACGCTAAGTGGTGGACAAAAAGCTAAAGTTATATTAGGAAAACTTTTATTAAAAAATCCTGATGTATTATTAATGGATGAACCTACAAACTTTTTAGATGTCAGTCACATTGAATGGTTAACAAAATTTTTAAATGAATTTAAAGGTTCATTTATTGTTATTAGTCATGACTTAGACTTTGTAAAAAATATTAGTAATGTTATTTATGAATTAGATAATAAAAAATTAGAAAAGTATAAGGGTAATTATGATTTTTATTTAAAAGAACAGGCTATTAGAAAAGATCATAATGAAAAAGCATATGTAAACCAACAAAAATTTATTAAACAAACACAAGAGTTTATTGATAAAAATATTGTTCGTGCGACAACATCTAAGCAAGCTCAATCAAGAAGAAAAGTTTTAGAAAAATTAGATATTATTGAAAAACCTGAAAAAGATCGTCATTTAAATATTCATTTTAAATTTTCAAAAAATTTATCAAATGAAGTATTAAAAGTTGAAAATTTAGTTATTGGATATGATAAACCGATTTTAAATAATTTGAATTTTTTAATAACTGGAAATAAAAAAGTTGCTATTGTTGGTCACAATGGAATTGGAAAATCTACTCTTTTAAAAACTATTTTAGGTTTTATTTCTCCCTTATCTGGAACAATTAAATTAGCTAGTAGTGCTGATATTAATTATTTTGAACAAGAACATTTATTTTCAAATACGGAAACAGCAGTTGAATATATTCGTAGTTTTTATCCGTTAATGACAGACAAAGAAATACGAACTGCTCTTGGTTGTCTTGGAATAACTGGATCTTTAGCAACGAAAAAATTACAAGAATTATCAGGTGGAGAACAAGCTAAAGTTCGTTTGACATTAATGACATTAAAAAAATGTAATTTGTTAGTTTTAGATGAACCAACAAATCATTTAGATAAGCTTGCTAAAAAAGCATTGTATAAAGCTATAGAAGAATTTCCTGGGGCAGTTTTGTTCGTTAGTCATGATGCTGATTTTTATGAACAATTCATTGATTTAACAATTAAGTTGTAATAATTTAGAAAATAGGATGAAAAATCCTATTTTTTATAATAAAAAAGACTTAATTCAATGTTGGAATTAAGTCTTAAATGTTATATTTATTTTAAAAATTATCAATTTCTTTTTTTAATTCATCTAAAATATCAGCTTCTTTGATCTTACGAATTGGGATTCCTTTTTTAAATAAAAGAGCTTCCCCTTTTCCACCAGCAATACCTAAATCAGCTTCTCTTGCTTCACCAGGACCATTAACGACGCATCCCATAATAGCAACATGGATATCTTTTTTGACGTGTTGAAGATAATCTTCAATAGCACTAGCAATTGGAATCATATTATATTGTGTGCGCCCACATGTTGGACAACTTGTTAAGTTAGGAACATCTTTAGTAAGGTTGAAGTTACGTAATATCTCTTTACAAGCTTTAATTTCTTCTAATGGATTAGAAGTTAAAGATACGCGAATTGTATTTCCAATTCCTTGATATAAAATGCAACCAATTCCCATTCCACTTTTAATGCTTCCAGAAAATAGTGTTCCGGCTTCAGTAACACCGACGTGTAAAGGATATGAAAAAACTTTACTAGCCAGCTCATAAGTTTTAATAGTTAATAAAACATCACTACATTTTAAACTAATAACAATATCATGAAAATCTAAAGCTTCTAAAATGTCGATGTGCCTTTTGGCAGCTGCAATCATATTTTCAGGTGTTAAAGCTAAATCTTTTGGTAAAGAACCACTATTTACACCGATACGAATTGGAATATTTTTTTCTTTACATGCCTTAACAACTAATTTCACTTTTTCAGGGTCTTGAATATTTCCTGGATTTAAGCGAATTTTATCACATCCACTAGAAATAGCTTCTAAAGCTAGTCTATAATCAAAATGAATATCCGCAACTAAAGGAATGTTGATTTGTTTTTTGATTTCTTTAATTGCTTTTGCATCTTCTAAATCTAATACTGCAACACGAATAATTTCACAACCATATCGTTCTAATTCGTGAATTTGTTTTACAGTATTTTCAATATCTTTTGTTTTAGTATTTGTCATACTTTGAATATAAACTTTATCATTTCCCCCTAATGTATAACAACCTACTTTAACTTTTTTTGTTTCATTACGTTTCATTATATCACCTCTTTCATTATATCAACAATATAAAATGTTGTAAAGAAGAAGGACTTTCGGTTTTTTTCAAAAAAATAATAAAAAATATCTTGCATATTGGTTTTTGTTTTGGTATAATAAGCGAGGAAATACTAACATGTTTGGAGGGAAATAAACGTGAGAGATTTAGTTAGATTAGTTTGTACTGAATGTAAAGAAGAAAACTATTACACTGACAAAAATAAAAAACTTAATCCTGAAAGAATTGAGTTTAAAAAATATTGTCCAAAATGTCAAAAACATACTGTTCATAGAGAAAAAAAATAATCTAATCCTTTGGATTAGTTTTTTTTCTTATATTAAGGAGAAAAAAGATGAAAAAATATACAATTGGAAGTTTATTAACAAATACTTATTTAGTAGATAGTCCTAATAGTAAAGATTGCTTTTTAGTCGATCCTAGTTTGGATTTATTGAAAGTGTTAGAAGAAATAAAAGAATATAATATTCAATTTATTTTATTAACACATGGACATGTTGATCACATCGATGGAATTAGATATTTTAATAGCCCCATTTATCTTCATGAAAAAGAAGTTCCTTTTTTAACAGATGATAGTTTATCGTTATATAAAATGTTTCATATGAAATCAAATTTTCCTCCTTTAGATTTACATATTGTCCATGATGGCGATGAAATAAATTTTAACGATGAAAAAATTAAAGTGCTTCATACACCAGGTCATACATGTGGAAGTGTTTGTTACCTTTATAAAAACAAATTATTTTCAGGTGATACCCTTTTTGAACAAGGTTGTGGAAGAACAGATTTTCCAACTGGAAATGAAAAGATGATGAACGAATCATTGGTTAAAATTATTGATAATTTAGATGACAATATTACTGTTTATCCAGGGCATGGTAATAAAACATCTATCAAAGATGAGAAAAAAAATAACATGTATTATTTATTGGCAAAAAAGCGTTCAACTAACAAATAGATATGATATAATAAAAGATAATATAACGAGGTGAAATAGATGTACAATAAAATAAAAAAAACTGTTGAATTTATCCAAAATAAAATTACATTTAAACCAGATGTTGCGATTGTATTAGGAAGTGGGTTAGGAGAGTTTGCTGAAAAAATTACAGTAGAAAAAACAATTAGTTATAATGAAATTCCTAATTTTCCAGTTTCAACTGTTTCAGGACACGATGGAGCATTTATTTTTGGGTATTTAGATGATGTTAAAGTAGTATGCATGAAAGGTAGAGTTCATTATTATGAAGGCTATGATATTAGTGATGTTGTTTTACCAATTCGTGTAATGAAATTATTAGGAGCAAAAATTTTATTTTTATCTAATGCTGCTGGTGGGATTAATTTATCTTATAAACCGGGAACACTAATGATGCTAGAAGATCATATTTCAGGTTTTGTCCCTAATCCATTAATTGGACCTAACATTGATGAATTAGGAGTTCGTTTTCCAGATATGACAAATGTTTATGATTATGACTTACAAAATCTAATTATTAAAACTGCTAAACAAAATAATATTCCTTTGGAAAAAGGTGTTTACCTACAATTTTCAGGACCAAGCTATGAAACACCTGCAGAAATTAAAATGATGCGAAACTTAGGAGCTGATGCAGTTGGAATGTCAACAGTTTGTGAAGCTATCGCTGCTAAGCACATGCAAATGAAAGTATGTGCAATTTCATGTATTACCAATATGGCAAGTGGAATTACTGGTGAAAAATTAAATCATGAAGAAGTAAAAGAAGTTGCTAATCGCGTGAAAAAGGAATTTGAAACACTTGTTTATGAAGCAATTAAAGAAATGGCTAAATTCATATAGGATGGGTAGAAATGAAATTAATTATTGATAAAGAACAAGCATTACGAACATTAAGACGTATTAGTCATGAAATTATTGAAAACAATGATGATTTAAAAGAAGCGTGTTTAGTTGGGATAAAAAGCAAAGGAATGCCACTTTGTAGAATCATCAAAGAAAATATCAAAACTTTTACAGGGATTGACATTGCAATTGAAGAAATTGATATTTCTAATTATCGTGATGATTCTAAAAAAGCAAACCAGTCAGTTATGAATTTTAAAACACCTATTAAAGATAAGACGGTTATTTTAGTTGATGATGTTTTATATACTGGAAGATCTGTTAGAGCTGCAATGGATGCTTTAATGGATTTAGGACGAGTTTCAAAAATTGAACTAGCGGTAATGGTTGATCGAGGTCATCGTGAATTACCGATTCGTGCAGATTTTGTTGGGAAAAATATCCCTACAGCCAAAAACGAACAAGTTTATTTCGACTGTGACAATTTATCTTTTTATCTTAAATAATTTAAAAAAGAATAATTTCAGCAAGGTATCTTGCTGAATTTTTTATTTAATTTATTAGTTATAATTTATTGTTAGATATCACTATAATATGTAATAGTAATAAATATTTATTTAGCTGATGAATATATTTAAAAAAATGGTCATAAAATAAAATGTAAAAAAATTGGCACTTATATATTGACAGTGCAAACTGAATGTAATATAATATGGTTAGCACAAAAGGTTATAGAGTGCTAAAAATTGGAGTGATTGTATGTTATCAGATCGTCAAAAGCTTATTTTAAAAGCGATTGTTGAAGAATACATCGAATCAATTGAGCCTGTAGGATCTAAAGTTTTGACAGAAAAACCGTATCTTGATTTTTCAAGTGCGACTATCCGATATGACATGGCTAAATTAGAAGAACTTGGATATTTAGAGAAAACTCATACTTCAAGTGGTCGTATTCCTTCACAAAAAGGATATAAATATTATGTTGATTATCTTGTTACACGAGATTATGATGTTGTTGATGCGTTTCCATTAATTGATTGCATATTTGCTGACAATACAAAGGCACGCAAACAAGCGATAAAAGAAGCTGTAACTTTACTTGGAGAATTGACTAACTATATGATTGTTAATAGTGTAAGTAGTGCTAATATCCGTATTAAACGACTAGATTTAATTCCGATTAATTTAAAAGAAGCTGTTTTACTGATTGTAACAAATCAAGCTAGTGTTTCTAATCAATTAATTCGTATTTCCAATGATTTAGATATGGATCATTTGTGTAAAGTGATTGCGACATTAAATGATATCGTACATGACAAACCAATCAATGAAATCTTTACGATTTTAAAAAGCAATGATTGTTTAGAAAGTATTCATGATTATATGGATTATCAAGAAGAATTAATTAATATTTTCAATAATGCCTTTAAAGAAATAAAAAATGAACAAGTTTACACATCTGGGGTAACAAACATTTTTAATCAACCGGAATTTCGTGATGTTGATTTTATTAAAAATTTCTTAGATGCGCAAATTGAAAAGAATTTTATTAATTTTAATACTGAAAATCGTGGATTATCCATCAAAATTGGTTATGATAATATGCCTAAAACGATGAAAAATTGTTCAGTTATTTCAATTCCATATAGTATCGATGATGAAGATTATGGGACAATTGCCGTTATTGGGCCGACGAGAATGGAGTATAAAAAAGTTATTCCATTAGTTGAATATATCGCTAATAACTTATCTAAACTTTATAAAAAGAAATAAGGAGGATCCAAATTGAATACTGAAGATAATAAAGTTGTTGAAGAACAAGTAAAAGAAGATGTTAATTTAGAAGAATCAACAATAGAAAAAAATAATGATGAACCAAAAAAGGTTAAAGTAAACAAAAAAATTGAAAAACTACAAGAAGAAAACGATGCATTAAAGCAAGAAATTGCTGATTTAAAAGATATGATGTTACGTGCAAGAGCAGAATTAGAAAACTTTAAACGTCGTACGAATGAAGAAAAGATTCGCGAACGTAAATATGCATCACAAGGTTTAGTTGGTGATTTAGTAAATTCTGTTGAGTATTTAGCTAAAGCATGCAATATGGAAACAGAAGATACGACACTTAAAAACTTCTTATATGGTTTTAATATGATTTCAAATCAAATTTTTGATATTTTACGTCAAGATGGATTAAAAGAAATTGAAGCATTAAATAAACCATTTGATCCAGCATTCCATCACGCTGTTGAAAAAGTGGCAAATAGTGATGTTGAATCTGGTTTAGTAGTTGAAGAATTACAAAAAGGATATATGTATAAAGATCGCGTATTACGACCTGCTATGGTTAAAGTAAGCGAGTAAAAATCGATAAATAAAGGAGATCATAACTATGGGAAATAAAATTATTGGTATTGACTTAGGTACAACAAATTCATGTGTATGCGTAATGGAAGGTGGAGAATCTAAAGTTATCGCAAATCCTGAAGGAGCAAGAACAACTCCATCAGTAGTAGCTTTTAAAGGTGATGAAATTCAAGTTGGTGAAATTGCTAAACGTCAAGCAATTACAAACCCAAATACGATAATTTCAATTAAACGTCATATGGGTGATAATGCATACCGCGTTGATGTAAATGGTAAGAAATATACACCACAAGAAATTTCTGCAATGATTTTACAAAATTTAAAAGCAACTGCTGAAAGTTATTTAGGTGAAAAAGTTGATAAAGCTGTTATTACTGTTCCAGCTTATTTTAATGATGCTCAACGTCAAGCTACAAAAGATGCTGGTAAAATTGCTGGATTAGAAGTAATGCGTATTATTAACGAACCAACAGCTGCAGCTTTAGCTTATGGTATCGATAAAACTGAAAAAGAACAAACTGTTTTAGTATTTGACTTAGGAGGAGGAACATTTGACGTTTCAATCTTAAATCTTGCTGACGGTACTTTTGAAGTATTAGCTACTTCTGGAGATAATCATTTAGGTGGAGATGATTTTGATCAACACATTATTGACTGGTTAGTTGCAGAATTCAAAAAAGAAACTGCAATTGACTTAGGACAAGATAAAATGGCTTTACAACGTCTAAAAGATGCCGCAGAAAAAGCTAAAAAAGAATTATCAGGTGTTTCAAGTGCTCAAATTTCATTACCATTTATCTCAATGGGAGCAAGTGGACCTGTTCACTTAGAAAAAACTTTAACAAGAGCTAAATTCGATGAATTAACTCACGATTTAGTTGAAAGATGTTCTAAACCAGTTACACAAGCATTAAGAGATGCTAAATTAACAAGTTCAGATATCGACCAAGTATTATTAGTTGGTGGTTCAACAAGAATTCCTGCTGTTCAAGCATTAGTTAAACAATTATTAAATAAAGAACCAAACAAATCAGTTAACCCTGATGAAGTAGTAGCAATGGGTGCTGCTATTCAAGGAGGAGTTTTAACTGGAGATGTTAAAGATGTATTATTATTAGACGTTACTCCATTATCATTAGGTATTGAAACTTTAGGAGGAGTATTTACTAAATTAATCGAAAGAAATACAACTATTCCAACATCTAAATCACAAGTATTCTCAACAGCTGCAGACAATCAACCTGCTGTAGATATCCATGTATTACAAGGTGAAAGACCAATGGCTGCTGACAATAAAACATTAGGACGTTTCCAATTAGGTAATATCCCTCTAGCTCCACGTGGAGTTCCTCAAATTGAAGTTAAATTTGATATTGATGCAAACGGTATTGTAAACGTATCAGCTAAAGATTTAGGAACAGGAAAATCACAAACTATTACAATCACTGGTGGTGGATCATTAAGTGAAGCAGAAATTGAAAAAATGATTAAAGAAGCTGAAGAAAATGCTGCTCAAGATAAAGAAAGAAAAGAAAAAGCTGATTTAATTAACGAAGCAAACCAAATGATCTTTGCAACTAAAAAAGCTATGGATGATTTAAAAGATTCAGTTACAGATGCTGAAAAATCAGAAGCTGAAGAAAAAATTAAAGCTTTAGAAGATGCTTTATCTAAAGATAATGTTTCTGATATTAAAGCACGCAAAGAAGAATTAGAAAAATGTGCTCAAGCTTTAGCTACTAAAGCTTACCAACAAGCTCAACAAGCACAAGCTGAAAGTAATCCAACTGAAAATGAATCATCAAATACTAAAAAAGATGATGTTATGGATGCAGATTACACAGAAAAAAATTAATAAATTAGGGGCTTCTTAAGCCCCTAAAATTTGATATGAGGTGTTTTAATGGCAGAAAAAAGAGATTATTATGAAGTGTTAGGTGTCTCAAAAAATGCTTCTAGTGATGAAATAAAAAAAGCATATCGTACGCTAGCAAAAAAATATCATCCCGATTTAAATAAAGAACCTGGTGCTGAAGAAAAATTCAAAGAAATTAATGAAGCTTATGAAGTTTTATCTGATGAAACTAAAAAGGCACAATATGATCGTTTTGGTTTTGCAGGAGCTAATGGTGGATTTGGTGGAGCTGGTTCAGGCTTTGGTGGTTTTGACAGTTCATCATTCGGTGGTTTTGAAGATATTTTCTCATCTTTTTTTGGCGGAGGATCTTCAAGAAGAAATTCCAATATGCCTCGTCAAGGTGATGATGTTGAAATGCGCGTTGATTTAGATTTCGAAGAAGCAGTATTTGGTTGTACAAAAACAATTAAAGTAACTGTTGATGAAGAATGTTCAAGTTGTGGTGGTAGTGGTGCTCAATCATCAAAAGACATCCACACATGTGATCAATGTCATGGAACAGGGCGCGTTACGGTTGTTCAAAACTCAATTTTAGGACGTGTGCAAACACAAACAACTTGTCCAAAATGTAAGGGAAAAGGAAAAATTATTGATCGTGAGTGTACAACATGCCACGGTAAAGGACGCCTTCGTAAAACGAAAGATATCGAAGTTAAAGTTCCTGCTGGGGTTGATACAGGACTATCATTACGTATTGAAGGAAAAGGGGAAGCTGGTTATAATGGCGGACCTAATGGTGATTTATATGTAACATTTAAAGTTAAACCACATAAAGTATTTAAACGTGAAGATGATAATATCTATTTAGATGTACCAATTACATTTACACAAGCTGCTTTAGGAGATATGATTGATGTTCCAACTATTTATGGTGATGTTGAATTAAAGATTCCTGCAGGTGTGCAAAGCGGAACGAAATTAAAACTTCGTGGAAAAGGTGTAAGTAATGTTAGAAGTAAAGCAAAAGGAGATCAAATAGTTACTGTTATTGTAGAAACTCCAACAAACCTTACTTCAGAACAAAAGAAAATATTTGAATCTCTTGGAAAATTAGAAGCAAAAAAAGAAAAATTTTCTGATAAAATAAAAAATTTATTTAAATAAATTGAATAAATAAACCCAATGAAAGTAGCTATTTAAATATAGGATACTTTATTGGGTTTTTATATTTATTTTCGATATTTTAAAATTTTAATAAAGATAAAATAAAATTGATCAAATTACAAAAACTATATTAACTAGTATTTAGTGTTAATTTAAGTAAGATAATTATGATTTGATAGAAGTGTTTTAATTAATATAATCATTTTTTATATAATTATTTGGATTTAAAATGTTTATGTGATATAATTTAATTATTAAAAATAATTTAGGAAGGTATGTTATGAAATTACAAGAATTAAATGAAGAGTTAATAATCAATAACGAAGTAAATCGTGTTAAAAAAATTTATAAACTAGGTTTGTATGAAAAAATGGATACAAAAGATAATTTTAATATTAATGAGTATGAACTAGAAGCATCAAGTTCTAAAGTTTTTAAAGGTTATTCATTGTATTCAAAAAATCATAAGTTATATTTAATTAAAGAATTAACAGAAAACAAAGAAGTTTACGATTATGAAGTTTTAGAATTAGAAAGCGTTGAAGATAAAGATTTAGAAGTATTATATGATTATATGAAAAGTAAACAATTCAATATTAATAAATTAACAATTATCGTTTCATATGTCGCATTAATTATTTATTTATTATCTAGTATTGTTTCTTTTTTATCAACATCATCAGGAGAAGAAGTTTTTGAAATTAATAATATTTTGTCATTTATTTTATCTGTCTCAACAAATTCGGTAATTCCACTATTAGCGATTGTTGTTACAAATCATTTTGCTAAAAAATAATTATGCAACAATACTTTATTGATCAAAATTCATTCATCAATAAAAAAATTTATGGTGATGATTTTCATCATATTACAAATGTAATGCGGATGAATATTAATGATTTAATTATCGTTTGTTATGATGGGAAATGTTATGAAGCCAAAATTACTTTTATTTCCAAAAAAGAATTAACTTTTGAAATTGAAAAAGTACTCCAAAATAACTGTGAAATGGATATTAGTGTAACAATTTTACAAGGATATCCTAAAGCGGATAAAATGGAATTTATTTGTCAAAAAGCAACTGAGCTAGGAGCAGATGCTTTTTTACCTTGTCTAATGGAAAGAAGTGTAGTTAAGTTTGATGAAGAACGTGGAATTAAAAAAACAGCGCGTCTACAAAAAATTGTAAAAGAGGCCGCTGAACAATCACACAGAAACATTTTACCACAGGTATATCCGATTACAAAGCTAACAAAAGTTGTTTTTTCTGATTATGATGTTAAAATATTGGCGTATGAAGAAGATGCTAAAGATGGTGAAAAAAGTGCTTTAAAAGCTGTTTTAAGAAATCTGAATAAAGGCTCAAGAGTATTAATTGCAATCGGGCCAGAAGGTGGAATATCTAATCAAGAATATGCATTCTTTAAAGAAAATGGTTTTATTTCTTGTGCTTTAGGCCCACGTATTTTACGTACAGAAACAGCCGCTCTTTATTTTTTAGCAGCTTTATCATATGAACGGGAATTAAAATAGGAGTTGATAATATTAAAAAAGTAGCTTTTTACACTCTTGGGTGTAAAGTAAATAATTATGAAACTGAAGCTGTTGCGAATATGTTTGTTGAAAAAGGATTTAGCCGTGTTCCTTTTGATAGTGTAGCTGACTGCTATATTATAAATACATGTAGTGTAACTAATACGGCGGATGCTAAAAGTCGTAAAATGATTCGTAAAGCAATTAAAATGAACCCAGATGCCTTTGTTGGTGTAATGGGATGTTATAGTCAAGCAAAACCAGATGAAGTTTCTAAAATCATCGGGGTAAATGCTGTTATTGGAAATAATCATAAAAAAGAAATGGTAGAACTTGTTTTAAACAATAAAGTTGATGAATGTTATGTCGATGTTAAAGATATTTTACGCGATACAACTTATGAAGATTTAATGAGTTTTGAGTTTGAACATACAAGAGCTTTTCTAAAAATTGAAGATGGATGCGATAATTTTTGTAGTTACTGTATCATTCCATATACTCGTGGAAGAGTACGTTCAAAACCTTATAAAGACGTATTAAAAGAAATTCAAGGAATTGTTTATAAAGGATATAAGGAAGTTGTTTTATCAGGAATTCATACGGGGAAATATCGTGATAATGATGTTAATTTATCTGCATTAGTCAAAATGATTGTAAATGAGGTAAAAGGTTTACGTCGTTTACGTTTATCTAGTATTGAAATTAACGAAATCGATGATGAGTTTTTAGAAATGCTACAAAATGAAAAAGTGATTGCTAAACATCTGCATTTACCTTTACAAGCTGGTTCAGATGAAATTTTAAAATTAATGAATCGTAAATATGATACAAATTACTTCTATGAAAAAGTTCAAAAAATTAGAAACGCATGTAAAGATATTTCAATTACAACAGATGTAATTGTTGGGTTTCCAACAGAAACAGATGAACAATTTAATGAAAGCTTAGAATTTATTAAAAAGGTTCGATTTAGTGGAATTCATGTTTTCCCTTATTCGAAACGTGAAAAGACAAAAGCTGCATTAATGACACAAGTTAAAGATCAAGTAAAAGATAATCGTGTTAAAGAATTAATGAATTTAAGTAAAGAATTAGAAGCTGAATATGCGCAAAAATTTGTTGGAAAAACATTAGATATTATTGTTGAAAATACACATGAAGAATATTTAGTGGGACACACAACAAATTACTTAAAGGTTTTAATTCCAAAAATGACTGATTTTATTGGAAAAGATATTCAAGTAAAAATTGAAAAATACGAATATCCTTATTGCTACGGGAAAGTAGTCGAAGAATAATGGATATTAAGAGGCGTTTAGATGATTTTGCGCACAGCTATATATATATTGGTTTAATTGGGATAATTAGTCTTATTTTTTGGTATACTCGTAACCAAAAAATAGCATATTATTGTATTACATTTTTTTTAGTTTTAACGCCATTATTATCAAAAGATGCTAAAACGATTTTAGCTGTAGCCCCTTTTGCCATGAGTTGCTATCAGGGGTTTGTTAATATGTCGGAAATGCCATTTGAGATGATTATAACCATTATTGGCCTTGCTTTAAGTGTTATTATTTATTTAGTCCGTAATATAAAACATATTAAAGTTAAATTTAATGGGAGTATTATATCTTATAGCTTATTATTATTAGCCTTAGGTTGTTTTATTGCCACAGTAATACGCCATATTTTTTATAATCAACCTGCATTTCCTAATTCAGGATATGAAACAGTATACAACATTAAATATGGGTATTTATTATCTTTAATTGTTCTTGCAATGGCATTGTTTAGTTTATTTATATCTAGTTGTAATGACTTAAAACATCAAGCGTTTTTTTCTAAAGTTTTTTTCGTTTTTGGTCTTTATTTATTTACTCAGTTAGTTATTGCAGTCATTACGAAAAAAAGTTTTGACTTTAAAGAAATCTATCCATTTATTGCTTGGTGTGAGAAAAATTCTATGGCCATCGCAATTGAAATGTGTCTGCCATTTATTGCATGCTTATACAGTAAAAACTTTAAACGTATTGATTTATTATGTTTAATGGCAGGATTGTTATTTTTTGTTATAACTGGGGGTTCTCGTGGCGGCCAAGTGACAACTATTTTTATGATGCCATTACTTTTGTATATTGTATTACACCAAACTAAACACAAATATCGTAATTTTATTACTATTATGTTATTGATTGGTTTTATAGGATTTTTATCTTATTTTAATATTCCAATTGTAAAAGTAAATATCGATCGATTAATCTTAAAAGGGTTGGATGTTACAGGAAGAGATATTTTTTGGAAATGGATTTTCGATTATACTTATAATGATCATCGCCATCTTTTATTTGGAGGATCACCAGTTTTTTTAATCGAAATAAATAGCCTTTTTAATAAAACGTTTGTCATTAATCCTTGGTTATGTCATAATACGTTTATGACATGCTTAGCAGCTGGAGGTACGTTTGGTTTATTGGCTATTGTATATCATTTTATTGAAAGCTTTGTTGGTATTATCCGAAGAGGTGGATTAGATAAAATAGCAATTTTAACGTTTACTTTTGTAGGATTAGTTCATGGAATGATTGACAATACATTTTTCTATATTTTATATATGATACCATACATTATAATTTTATCGACTATAAACAAACCGTGGAATAAGGTTATGTAAAAATAAAAAAAATAAAAAAATTCACTTTACATTATCATAATTTTAGTGTATAATTATTCATGAGTTTTGAAGCGGAAGGAGGGCTTGCATGCCTAAGACAGTTGTTCGCGAAAATGATACAATTGAAGACGCTTTACGTCGTTTTAAAAGAGATGTTTCACGCTCTGGTGTATTAGCTGAATCAAGAAAACGCGAATTCTATGTTAAACCTAGCGTTAATCGTAAATTAAAACGCCAAGCTGCGCGTAATAATAAAAAAAGCTACTAATTAATGTAGAGGTTTTCAAAAATGCACAATTAAAATCAACTTCGGTTGATTTTTTTTGCTTTTATAATTCATATTTATTCCTTTTAATGCATATGATGTAGTGGTGATTTAAATTGCAAAATATTAAGCGATTGATCGCAAGCAATGTTCCACGTGAAGTAATTGGACATTTAAAAATAATTTTTGATGATGTTTTGATTATTTATAATTTTGATGATCTTTTAAATATAAGTGTTGAAAAAATCTCTTTTAGTTTAGTTACGATTTTAGGGAATAATCTTAGCATTTTATATTTAGATGAGGTAGTAGTTAAAATTGGTGGGTGTATCAAGCAAATACATTTAAAGGGTGAAGATGATGATCTATTATGACTTAGAAATGAAAAGTGATGATTTTTATAAAATTATCAAAAAAGTAACAATTTATAATTTAAAAACGAGTAATGAGTATATGCAATTTACCACAACTATTGACGGTTTAGAAAAAATTAAAAATTTAAATTTAGAGTACTCATTATTAAATAAAGTTAATCCATTTTTAAGCATATTAAGTAAAAAAGGATTAATCATTGGAATGGTTCTAATGATGCTTATATTATATATTAATTTTTTTAGAGTTAGTGAAATTAAATTTAATGATTACTATCCGATTAATGATGAAATTGAATTGTCGATTAAAAATAGTTATAAAAAACTTTTTTTTATAGATATTAGTAATCAAAATTTATCGAAGCTATCATATGATTTAAGGTGTAAATATCCAAGCTATGCTTATATTGATGTTAGTAAAAAAGGTAGTGATATTTTAGTTAATATCTCTAATGATAACTATATTGAAGAAAAAAATGAAGTTGTTAAGCCATGTGATATTATCGCAACTAAATCAGGTATTATTAATAATTATATTATTTATAATGGAACACCACAAATTAATGCTAATAAATATGTTAAAAAAGGTGATATTTTAGTAAGTGGAAATATAAATCAAAATAAAACAAATGCTAAAGGTTATATTTTTGCTTCAGTATATGATGAATATCAAATTGAAATAAAAAAAGAAATACAAATCAGTAATTATTCTAATAATACTATAGAAAGTTTGAGTTTTGAATGCTTCGAAAAAGATTTTTATTTAGAAAAAAAAGTAACATTTACCAGTTATGATGTAAAAAAAGAGTGTTTATTTAGTTTTTTTGGTATATTTAATATTAATAAATATACATATTCAGAAAAAAATGATATAATAAAGGTACATAGTTATAATGATGCCATAAAAAATGCATATGCTAAAATAGATTACGATTTTGAACTGTATAAAGTTCATAAGGAAGAAGAGATTTTAGAAAAACATCTTTTATTAGATGAAGAAGATGAAAATTCGTATCGCTTTCGGATTTTAGTTTTAAAAAATATGCAAATCGGTGCGACGAAGGAGATTGCATAATGATATTAGATAAAAAAATATATACATCAGAATTAGCTCGTAATATTAGCGGAGTAAATGATCAAAACTTAGACATTCTTAAAAAAAAATACAATATTGATTTATCTATTCGTGGAGAGGATATTATCTGTAGTGATGTCAGTATTGATGTTAAAGAGAAATTAGAATTAATTTTTGAATCACTTTTATTTATAGCAGACAAAGACATTACTATTACAAATCGCGATGTTTTATATTTACTTAATTTACTTGAACAAAATCAATTAAAAGAAGGTTTAAAAGTTTATGAAAACAGGCGAGCTATTGGACAAACGCAAAGTGGCAAAATGATCTATCCTAAGACCTTAACACAAATTAAATATGTGAATGCTTTAGATAAAAAAGATATGGTTTTTGCAATTGGTCCTGCTGGAACGGGAAAAACATATTTAGCGGTGGTATATGCGGTTAGGCTTTTAAAACAAGGTTTAATTAAAAAAATTATTTTAACTCGACCAGCAGTTGAAGCAGGGGAATCTTTAGGTTTTTTACCTGGAGATTTAAAAGAAAAAGTTGATCCTTATTTAAGACCACTGTATGATGCTTTATATGATACATTAGGAGTAGAAGTAACTAATTCTTTAATTGAAAAAGAAGTCATTGAAATTGCTCCATTAGCTTATATGCGCGGAAGAACTTTAGAAAATGCCTTTGTTATTTTAGATGAGGCACAAAATACAACAGATAGCCAAATGAAAATGTTTTTAACGCGATTAGGATTTAATACCAAAATGGTTATTACTGGAGACATTACACAAATTGACTTACCACATGGTGTAACATCAGGATTAAAAAAAGCATGTTCTATTTTACGTGATATCAATGAAATTGCGATTATAGAGTTTTTAAATTTTGATGTTGTTAGACATCCATTAGTACAAAAAATTATTGAATGCTATGAAAAATAATTCTACATTATGTAGGCTTTTTTATCCCCAAGGAGGAATTTATGAAAATTAATTTTTATAATAAAACACCAAATAAAGTTTGGAAATATGAAAAAATTATTACAAATATTTTTAAAAATAATAAATCAAAAAAAATTTTTAATATTATCTTTGTAACAGATGAAGAAATACAAGAAATTAACCGTACTTATCGTGGGAAAGATAAAGTTACGGATGTAATTACTTTTGCTTTACAAGATTCAGAAGAGATGCTTATGATGGCTGAAAATGAATTAGGTGATATCTTTATTTGTGTTGATCAAGCCTTACGTCAAGCAAAAGAGTACAATCACTCTGTTGCAAGAGAAATTGGATTTTTATCAGTTCACGGGTATTTACATTTATTAGGATATGATCACATGACAGAAGAAGATGAAAAAGAAATGTTTGCATTACAAGAAGAAATTTTACAAAAAGCAAATTTAACTAGAGGTGAAAAAAATGTTTAAAAAATTATTTGAAAAAGCGAAGGAAACACGATTAAAAGCATATGTTCCATATTCTAAATTTTATATTGGAGCATCATTAATTACTAAAGATGGACAAGTCTATGGAGGATGTAACATTGAAAATGCGAGTTTTGGTTTAACAAATTGCGCTGAAAGAACATGCCTATTTAAAGCTTATAGTGAAGGTATAAAAAAAGAGGATATTGCTGGTTTTTTAGTTATCGGTGATACTAAAGGTCCTATTAGTCCATGTGGGGCTTGTCGTCAAGTTATGAGTGAATTACTACCTGATGATTGCAAAATTTATTTAACAAACTTAAATGGTGATGTTAAAGAAATGACTTTAGCAGAACTATTACCATACTCATTTAAGGAGATTGAATAACATTATGAACGATAAAAAGAAACATGTTTCGGGATTTATTACGATTATTGGCCGTCCAAATGTTGGAAAATCAACATTTTTAAATAGTGTTTTAGGTCGTAAAATTGCTATTACAAGTGAAAAACCACAAACAACGAGAAATACTATTCAAGGAGTTTATTCAAAAGATGATTGTCAATTAATTTTCATCGATACTCCAGGAATTCATAAACCACACCATGAGTTAGGTAAAACGTTAACTTCAATGGCTTATGATTCAATAAGTGGAGTTGATTGTGTCTTATTTATGGCTTCATGTGACGGTAGAATTGGTCCGGGAGATAAAATGATTATCGAAAATTTAAAGAAAACCAAACTACCAGTTTATTTAGTATTAAATAAGATTGATTTGTTGAAGTCTAAAATTGAAATTGATAAATTTATTTTAGCCTACATGAATGAATTCCCGTTTAAAGGTGTTTTTCCAATCAGTGCGAAAGAAAAAACAAATATTGATCACTTATTAGATGAATTAAAATCATTAATGCCAGAAGGACCAAAATATTTTCCAACAGACCAAATAACTGATCATCCAGAACGATTTATTATAGCTGAATTGATTAGAGAAAAAATTTTGTATTTCACTAAAGAAGAAGTTCCACACAGTGTTGCAGTTGTAGTTGAATCGATGAAAAAAAATGAAGATGGTATTTTAGATGTTTATGCAACAATTTATGTTGAACGCGACAGTCAAAAGAAAATACTAATAGGTAAAAATGGTGAAATGATGAAAAAAGTAGGAACATTGGCTCGTCGTGATGTTAATCGTTTATTAGATACGAAAATACACTTAGATTTATGGATTAAAGTTAAAAAAGATTGGCGTAACAAATTAAATGATTTACGTAGTTTTGGTTATTCAAATGATGGGTATTAGTTTTTGTTTTTATTGTATAATTTTGTAATATTTTCATAGACTATTACTAAGAGGTGATGGTTGTGAATGAACAATTTAAGAAATTTGTTAAAACAGGAAAAGTTGCCGATTATTTAGAATATAAAAAAGAAATGGCAAAGTTGTTAGAGGGTAAGCAAAATGAGTCAAAAAGTTCAAGGAATCATAATACATCAAATTGATTATAAAGAAACTTCTAAAATTTTATATATTATTACACCATATCAAAAAATAAGTGTTAAAGCTTTGGGAGTTAAAAAATATCAAAAAAAGCTTTTATCAACTTGTGATATATTATGTTTAAATGAATTTATTATTTCCGATAAAATTCCTTTTTCTTTAGTTGATGCTACTTTAATTGAGCGCTATCAAGAAATTAAAGTTGATTATAAAAAAATGATGTGTGCTGCTGTTTTATGTGAGATAACACATTTAAATGAATTTAATGGATTTGAAAAAAAATATTTTCAGTTTTTAGTTAAAATTTTAAATAAAATTAAACATAAAGATTTTTTACGTTATACACTACTTTTTTTAGTTAAGGTTAGTTATCTTTTGGGTGTTGGTTTTAGTGAAGCGGAAATTAAAAAATATCATATTGATCCCACAACTTATAATTTATTGAAGCAGCTTTATTTTTATAATGATTTGCAAGATGATATTCAAAAAATCGATATTAGTTATTATCGTAATCTTTTAGTATTTTTAAAAGAATATTATTGGCAACATTTAGGATTAAATCTTAAATCTTTAAAATTTCTAATTGAACATTCCAATATTGCTATTTAGCAATTAAAATATTACTTGCCAAATTAATTTATTTTTGATATAATGCACATGAAAGCAATGATACAGAGGAGTAATAAACACAATTATTATTAAAAGAGAGAAATCAATTGGTGAAAGATTTCATAATGATGGTTTATGAAGGTAGCTGTGGAGTGTTTAGGTGAATTTTAGTAGTCTAAAACGTTACTCGCGTTAAGAGGTTGAGTGCTAGCATTATGCTAGAATTAAGGTGGTACCACGCTTATTTTGCGTCCTTTTTTAAGGACGTTTTTTTATTTTTAAAAAGGAAGATGAAAATGTTAGAAACAGCCCATTATAAAATTCGTAAATTATCATTAGAAGATGCTTTCGATTATTACGCAATTATAAGCGATGATATAGTCGCAAGAAGTGCCGGATTAAAACCAACAAAAAGTCTTGATGTATGTAATTATCTTGTTAGTGGGATGATTTTTCAAGATAATACGTATGTGATTGTTCACAATGAAATTGTTATTGGAACAATTGGTTTATATCAAGATTTTTTGCATAAAGCTATACCAAGCATTGAAATTGGTTTTATGTTAAATCGAAACTTTCATCGAAAAAAAGTTATGGAAGAAGTTTTAAGGACATTTATTCCATATCTTTTTTTAGAATATGATATGATTTGTTTATTAGTCTTTACCGATAATATTGCTTGTATCAAACTTGCTCAAAAATTGGGTTTTGTCAAAGATGGAATTTTATATGGCTTTAAAAAGCTAGATAATGGATTGATCAAAGACGTATATTTATACACATTAAAGAAAGGAATATAAAAAAATGCTAGATAAAAAATATAATGCCTTAGAAAAAGAAGAAAAATGGTTAAATTATTGGCATGATAAAAAAATTTATGCTTTTAAAAATGAGGATAACAAACAGGTTTATTCAATTGATACACCACCACCAACTGTTAGTGGAAAAATTCATATTGGGCATATTTTTTCATATTCACAAGCTGAAATGTTAGCTCGATATAAACGTTTACGTGGATATAATATTTTTTATCCATTTGGATTTGACGATAACGGATTACCAAGTGAACGTTTAGTTGAAAAAGAACAAGGTAAGAAAGCACATGAAATTGGTCGTGAAGCTTTTGCTAAATTATGTTATGATACAACTGATAAATACGAACAAGATTTTAAAGTTTTATTTTCAAAATTAGGAGTTAGTACAGATTGGGATATTTGTTATAAAACTGTAAGTCCACAAACAATCAAAATCAGTCAAAAATCGTTTTTAGATTTAGTAAGCAAAGGACATTGTTATCACAAAGAAAGTCCAGCATTATGGTGTAATGAATGTTTAACTTCAATTGCACAAGCTGAATTAGAAACAAAAACGGTTAAAACAACGTTTAACTATGTTAATTTTACAACAAAAGAAGATAATGAAACATTTACAATAGCGACTACTCGTCCAGAGTTATTACCAGCAATCGTTTGTGTTTTTGTCAATCCAAATGATGAAAAAAGAGCCCATTTAGTTGGAAAAACAGCTGTTATTCCTGTAGTAAATGTTGAAGTTCCAATCATGGCTGATGAAAAAGTAGCTATCGATAAAGGAACAGGAGTTGTAATGTGTTGTACATTTGGTGACCAAACAGATATTGAATGGTGGAAAAAATACAATTTACCATTAAAAAATATTTTTACACCAAATGGGTATATCGTAAATAGCGTAGCTAATTACGGTGGTTTAAAAATTAAAGAAGCTCGTAAAAAAATTGTTGAAGATTTAAATGCCGGTGGGTATATTGTTAAGATTGAAGAATTAGAACACGAGGTTCAAACACATGAAAGATGTGGTCATGAAGTAGAATATGCGGTTATGAAACAATGGTTTATTGATATTATGAGCCATAAAGAAGATTTTTTACGTATCGGTCGTGAAATTAAATGGTATCCACAACACATGCAAAAACGTTATGAAGAATGGGTTAATAATATTGCTTGGGATTGGTGTATTTCTCGTCAAAGATATTTTGGAGTACCTTTTCCAGTTTGGTATTGTAAAGATTGCGGAAAGCCGGTATTTGCTAGATTAGAAGATTTACCGGTTAATCCATTAGTTGACAAGCCACATATATCTAAATGTGAATGTGGTTGCCATGATTTTGTACCAGAAACTGATGTTATGGATACTTGGGCCACATCGTCTGTAACGCCATTAATTAACATGAATTATGGTGAAGAAAATAATTATGAAAAAATCTTACGTCCAATGAGCTTAAGAACAAACGCAAGTGAAATTATTCGTACATGGGATTTTTATACGATTGTTAAAAGTTTCTATCATTTTGGTGAAAAACCATGGGATAATGTAATGATTTCTGGATTTGTTATGGCAAATAAAGGAGAAAAAATAAGTAAAAGTAAAGGTAATAGTAAAGTTGAACCAATTGATTTAATTAAAAATTACTCAGCAGATGTTATTCGCTATTGGGCTGGTTCAGGTCGTTTAGGAACGGATATCGTCTTTAGTGAGGAAACTTTACAACGTGGTAAAAAATTAATTAATAAAATTTGGAATGTATCTAAATTCATTGAAATGCATTTAGCTGATTTTAAAGACCAAGATTTTAATGATTTTGAATATATCGATCGTTATATCCTAGGAAGTTTTGCCGCAATGGAAAAACAATTTATTAATTATTTAGAAGAATATGAAGTAGGATTAGCATTAAATGCGTTAGAAAAATTCTTTTGGAATTTCTGTGATAATTATATTGAAATTGTTAAACATCGTTTATATCGTCCTGAAGAATTTGGGGTTATCAACCGTTATAGTGGCCAAAAAACTGTTTATATGATTTTATATAAATTCTTACAAAACTTCAGTATTTTCTTCCCATTTATTACAGAAGAAATTTTCCAAGAATTATATCATAATGAAGTATCAATTCATAAAACTGAAATTAAACCATTCTTATATGAATTTGTTGATGAAGTAAATTTTGGAGAACAAATTTTAGAAATTATTAGTATCGCTCGTGGAGCTAAAACAAATAATAATGTTTCTTTAAAAACACCAATTAAATCACTAGTTATAAGTGTAAATAAAGGTTTAAAAGAAGCAATTAATAATTCATTAAAAGATTTTAAAGCAACATTATTCATTGAATCATTAACATTAAACGAAATAGAATCAGGATTTAATGTCGAAGAGGTTACTTTAAATCTAGATGAAGTAAATAATTAGTTTAAAAGATGTAAAAAAGATGTATAATTACATCTTTTTTTTCATTTAAATCCTCTTTTATGGTATAACCTAGATAATTGAGGGGGGAAATTATGATAAATTATTACATTAAAGATGAAGTAATCTATATATTAGACAAAAGCTATTTGTTATGTGATTATTTTGACTTCGAAAATTATTCAACACTTAAGTTAGAAATGAAGGAAAGCTCAGGTAATAGTTTTAAGTTATTTATTGAAAATAAATATTTTAATTGTATTATTGATTTTTTTAGCGGTATCTATATATTAACAGTTTTATCGGTATTCAATAAAAAAGCATTTAAAGGATATTTTTCGTATGATCTAAATCAAAATATTTTATCTAAAGATGAACGATTTGACGAATTAATTGACAATGTTAAATGGTTTTATCCAAAAAATATTTTAGAGCCAATTAAAATGAAAGAAATTATTCAAGGATATCTTAACGCTCCGTATGATAATTTTAGTTTTGAAAAAGAACATGAGAAAAAAACTTTGAAGTGGCAGTTTTATTTAGAGGATAATCAGGTTTTCGGATATGTCTGCGATATTACAAACTTTGCCAATAGTTTAAAAAGAAGTATTCATAGTGAAAAATTAAGGAGTATTGGATTGATGACTGGGGGAATAGCACATGATATTAATAATAAATTGATGGTTATTAGTGGAAGTACGATGTTGCTAAAAAAACAAATTGAAAATCCATTACTATTAAACTATCTAAATAATATTGAAGAAGCAGCTAAATCCAACGCTTTATTAGTGAAACGGTTATTAAAACTTTCTAAACCACCGATTTTAATAAAAGAGAATTTTAACTTAACACAAACTTTAAATGATGTGATTTTTATGATTAGTCATACTTCTAATAAAGCACGTAGGGTTGTTTTTGATTGTAAGAATAAAGAAATGTTGATTTATGGAGTCGAACCAAGTATTTCAAATGCATTTTTAAATCTTTGTAAAAATGCTATTGAAGCTTTAGAATTAGATGAAGGTTATCTATTAGTTAAAGCTAGTAAAACATATTTAAATATTCCTCCCAATAATTTAGTGAGTAAAAAACATTTTCAAAAAGGTTTTTATTTTAAAGTTGATGTCACTGATAATGGAAAAGGAATACCTAAAAATATTATCAAACGCTTATTTACTCCTTTTTCTTCATCTAAAGACAGCGATAAAGGAACAGGTTTAGGTTTAGTACAAGTTTTAGGGATGGCAGATGATAATGAAGTTTTAATCACTTTAAATAGTAAGATTAATGTTGGAACAACCTTTAGTTTGTATTTTAAGGAAGTCATCTTTGATTCAGTAAGCTTAGAAGTTAGTAGACCCTCTATTTTATTGATTGATGATGATAATATGGTAAGACAAATTATAAAAATGTTATTAGAATCATTATCGTATCAAGTCGTTGATTTTTCTAATCCGTATGAAGCTATTCGTTTTTATGAAATAAATCATCAATTAATTAGTGTAGTTATCTGTGATATGATGATGCCATTAAAAAATGGAAAAGATACATTTTATGAACTTTTAAATATTGATGAAGAAGTTAAATTTATCATCTTAAGTGGTTATACAGATGAGCAATTATCACAAGAATTTTTAAATTTAATAAGTGGTTATTTAGCTAAACCAGTGGAAATTGATGAGCTTAGAAACCTTATTAATAAAGTTTTATCGTAAATTAACAGAAATTATTCCACTAATAGCCCCGAAAAGTATTACAATTCCTAAATTAATAAAGTTTATTTCAGAATTTTCAATTGTTAGAAATTTAACTAACCAGAGGCTAGTGTAAAATCCTAATGAAAAACAAATACCTAAAATTAAACCTCCCTTTTTAAAATCACCGAGGCTTAACCTAGTAAATAGTGCAGTTGCGAGAATTAAACATAATAAATTTAACGTTTTTATTAAACTTAAATTACTTAGAAAATCAAAATACATCAATAAAGTTAAAATGAATAATAAAAGGATATAAAAAATAAGACTAATTCCATATGCCTTTATAAATTTCATTTCATCACCTCCTTTAAAACTTATGCATAACTTATATAAGATATGTTAAAACTATAACGGGGTGATAAAGATTTTAATCGCTGTTATTAAAGTTACATTTTATTATTTATTATTAATTGTTTTAATCCGCATTCTAGGAAAAAGAGAAGTTGGACAATTATCAATTTTTGATCTTGTAGTTTTACTTCTGATTGCCGATATCGCCGTTTTAGGTTTAGAAAAGCTAGAAGCTTATGACTATATAACCTTGATTTTTTTAATTATGATTGTTATTTTACAACGTCTTTTTTCGATTATTTGTCTTAAAAGTAATAAGATTCGTAAACTTGTCGAAGGAAGGCCAGTTGTTTTGGTTATTAATGGTGAAATATGCTATGAGTCATTACAAAAACAAATGTATAACGTTAGTGACTTATTACTTCAATTAAGGACATCAGGATGTTTAGTTATAAGCGATGTTTTAATAGCTATTTTAGAGACCAATGGTCAATTATCGGTTTTTAAACGAAGTGATAATAATGAATTAGTTTTACCAGTAGTGGAATCAGGAGAAATTTTGTTAGAAAACTTAGCTTTATTAAAAATTGACGATGAAATTTTATTAAGAATGTTCGCGAAAATAAATAAAAATTATAAAGAAGAGTTACTTGTTTTCTCAAATGGAAAAACACTAATTATTCCGCATGAATATCATATGCATAATATTTCTTATAGTAAATTAAAATAATAGCTAAATATAAAATTGAAGCTAGAAAATCTTGCATGATAAAATGAATTGAAAAATTTTTTAGAAAATTAAAATATAATCCAATGACAAAAATGAGTATTATTGTTAAGATGAATGATTTTAATTTAATTTGGTAATGAATTTCTTTTCTTACTGATAGATAGCTTAAAGCAAATGATAATATATTACCAACGATACTACTAATGCATAAGCCGTAAACTCCAATATAGGGATTTTTAGTTGTAATAAAAAGTAGTGATATTTTGGTTAAAGTAACACACAAATTAATGAAGAAAGTAGTTTTTGTTTTATTAATAGAGTGTAAAACAATGTAAAAAAGTCCTTCAAAATATGCTAGCATAAAAGGAAAAGCTAAAATCTTGACATAATTACCACCACGATTAATATCATAAATTAATTTTAAATAATCTCCACCATGAAAAAAGAAGATAAGTGATATGATAATACTTGGGATAAAACAAATAAATAAAGCTTTAGAAAGAATTTTATGTAAATCTTCTTTATTTTGATTGTGTTTTGATAAGATCGGCAAGAGGGCCATACTTATGGCATGTGATATAAAAGATGATGTTAAAAGTAGGCCAATAGCATAGCTTGTGATTAAAGCATATTCTTCTTGAATGATTGCTTGAGGAATTTTAATTTGCATTAAAGCGTATGTATAGATAATTGGTTCTAAAAAATTAGAAAGAGTATATATAAGACGATTTAGTGTGATAATACTTGTCATTTTAAAAAGAGGGGAAACAGGCTCTCTTTTTTCGTATTTAGGAATAATTTTTAACCTTTTAACTTTATAAATTAAAAATAAACAAGATAAAAATTCTTCAATATTTAAGCCAATTACAATATATAAAATCGTTTGATAGATGTTAGTTTTAAAGTAAAAGATAATTATAAAATTGATTATAATTTTTAAAATTGCTTCCATTAAATTGTTAAAACCAGTTACATTGACATATTCCAATCCTTGCAAGAGTCCTTTTAAAATACCAGAAAAAGAAACAAAAAACATTAAAGGAATTACAAAAATTAACGGTTTAAATAAAAGTGGTTCAAACAATAGATACTTAGTTATGAAATTTGCAGTAATTAATAAAATAATTGATAAAATTAAGCATACATTAATCATGATTGTAAAAGCATTTTTCAAAATACCTTTAATATTCGCATCAGGCTTAATCGATTCTTTAGCAATAAATTTTTGTAAGGAAGTTGGTAATGAAAAATCTGCTAAAGATAAAAAAAGTAACATAGTTGGAGTAAATAAAGCGTATTTAACTAATATTTCTAAACCTAAAAACCGTGTAACCAAAACACGATTAGCCATGCTTAATGCTTTAATAATTAAACCTGTGGAAATTAAGATACTTAAGTTTTTAAAAAATTTTTTTGTGTTCATATTGATACCTCATGAAATTTTATGAAAAAAAACGTAAATCATGCGTAGATATATTTAAAATATCGAAAAAATTTGTTATAATGAATAAAGTAAAAGTATTTGAAAGGATGTATAAAAATGAATTTAAAAAACTATATCAAAGATGTAAAAGATTTCCCAAAAGAAGGAATTTTATTTAAAGATATTACTCCTTTAATGTTAGATGGAAAAGCATTTCATTATGCGTGTCAAAAAATTACGGAATTTGCCAAAGAAATTGGCGCAACTTTAATTGTTGGACCGGAAGCACGTGGGTTCATCTTTGGTTGTCCTGTTGCCAATGAATTAAAAATTGGTTTTGTTCCTATTCGTAAACCTAACAAATTACCACGTAAAACAGTTGATGTTACATATGATTTGGAATACGGAACAAACACTTTATCTATTCATGAAGATGCCGTTAAAAAAGGTGATAAAGTGTTAATTATTGATGACTTATTAGCTACTGGAGGTACAGTAGAAGCAGGAATTAAATTAGTTGAAAAATTAGGAGGAGAAGTTGTTGGATGTGCCTTTTTAATCGAATTAGAAGAATTAAAAGGTCGTGAAAAACTTGCACAAACAAAAATCTTATCACTAATGAAATATTAAGAAGGGAATGATTTAAATGGTTACTTTTGATGATTTATTAGATCGTGTGGAAACGTATATTCATAAAAAGGATGACTTGATATTAATTAAAAAAGCTTACGATTATGCTTGTGAAAAACATCAAAGTCAGGTTCGTAAATCGGGAGAACCGTATATCATACATCCATTAGAAGTAGCCATTATCTTAACCGATTTACATGTGGGGCCTAATACGCTTTGTGCTGGGTTATTACATGATGTTGTAGAAGATACTGATACGACTGTTGAAGAAGTTAGTGAATTATTTGGTGATGATATTGCCTCAATGGTTGAAGGTTTGACTAAAGTATCAAAATTAGTTTTTTCATCATTAGAAAAAGCCCAAGTCGTTAATCATCAGAAAATGTTAATTGCAATGGCTCAGGATATTCGTGTTATCGTTATTAAATTAGCTGATCGTCTTCACAATATCCGTACTCTTGATGCGATGAAACCGGAAAAAAGATATCGTATCGCAATGGAAACACTAGAAATTTATGCGCCACTAGCACATCGTTTAGGGATTTTTAAAATTAAAGCAGAATTAGAAGATCGCGCGTTAAGATATACTGATTTTGAAAATTATCGTAAGATTACTAATTATTTAATTAGTGAAAAACAAACACGTGTTAATACAATTGAAACGATGATTGCTGAGATAAACGATATTTTAAAAAAGCAAGGAATTGTCGAATACAGAATTAAAGGTCGTATCAAAAATATTTATTCGATTTATAAAAAAATGATTTCTCAACACAAAGATTTTGAGGATATTTATGATATTGTTGCTGTTAGAATAATCGTTAAAAAAATTGAGGATTGTTACCGTATTTTAGGTTTAATCCATGCTAACTATACTCCAATTCCGAAACGTTTTAAAGATTATATTGCTGTTCCTAAACCAAATATGTATCAATCTCTACATACAACAGTAATTGCGGGTAATGGTTTGACTTTTGAAGTTCAAATTCGTACAGAAGAAATGGATCAAATTGCCGAATTAGGGATTGCTGCACACTGGGCTTATAAAGAAAATGCAAGCTATTCTAAAGATAAAGAACAGTATGAAATTGCTCAGAAATTAAAATGGTACGGCGAACTATTACAATTAGCTAAAGAAGAAAAAGATGATGCAGAATCGCTTGTTGAAACTGTAAAAGCAGATATTTTTGATGCTAATGTTTATGTATATACACCTCAAGGAGCAGTTATTGATCTTCCAAAAGGATCAACGCCATTAGATTTTGCTTATAAAATTCATACTAATATTGGAAATGAAACGGTTGGAGCAATCGTTAATGGTAAAATTGTACCTTTAACATATGAATTAAAAACCGCTGATATTGTTAAAATTAATACCAATAAAAATTCGTCAGGTCCAAGTGTAGACTGGTTGAAGATTGTTAAGACAAATCATGCTAAAAATAAAATTAAAACATTTTTAAATAAACAAAATCGAGAATTATTAGTTGAATCAGGTAAAGACCAAGTGAAACGTGAATTTGAAGCACAAAAGATCTTTGAGTATGATTTAACCGATAAATTTGCGTTAGAATTCTTTGGAAAAAATAATATTGAAAGTTTAGAAGATTTATATAATGAAATTGGTAAAGGTAATATCAGTAGTAAGACAGTTGTTTCAAAATATTTAGGAACAACAGTTGATAAAGAACAATTATTACAAAAACAACTTGAAAAATCACAACGTATCTTAACAACTAATTCGGAAACTGGTGTAGTAGTTTTAGGATTAACTAATCCATTAATCAAGCTTGCTAGTTGTTGTAACCCAATTCCAGGAGATGAAATTTATGGTTATGTATCAAAAAGTAATGGGATTGTTGTTCATGCTGATTCATGCCCTAATTTAAAAGCACTTGATCAAGCTCGTGTGATGAAATTGGAATGGGCAAGCAATATAAAACGTAAGTATCCAGTTAATATTATTATTATCTCTGAACAGTATAATACCGTTTTAGCTGAAGTAATCGCAACAATTACACAACAAGGATTACATTTAGCAGAAATCTCTTGTGTTAATACACCAAAATTAGAATCGGTAATTAAAGCTAAAATTGTGTTATCAAATAAGGAAGAATTAGATCGCATATGTGCTAATTTAAATAAAATTGCACATGTTCACATTGTAGAAAGGGATTATAATTAATGAAATTAGTATGTCAAAGGGTTAAATATGCTAAATGTATAATTGATGAAAAGATTTTTTCAGAAATTGATGAAGGTTTATTAATTTTAGTTGGGATAACACATGAAGATACTTATGATGATGTAACCTATTTAGTTAAAAAATGTGCTAATCTTCGCATTTTTGAAGATGAAAATCATAAAATGAATTTGAGTGTTAAAGATATTAATGGAAAAATTTTATCCGTTTCACAGTTTACATTATATGCTAATACGGTTAAGGGCAACCGTCCTTCTTTTACTAATGCAGCGAACCCTGAAAAAGCTTCTAAACTTTATGATGAGTTTAATCGATTATTAAGTTTAGAAATTCCTGTTCAAACAGGAGTATTCGGTTCTTTTATGCAATTAGAGTTTATTAACGATGGACCAGTTACCATCATTATGGATTCAAATGATCGTCAAAAGTAAATATTTATCTTTTATCCAGACCATTATTTTAGCCCTTATTATTACAATTATCGTTTTTCCATTATTTGAATTTTTAGGTTTCCATAAAATAACATATTTTTATCTTCGACGTCCAATTATAACTTTAATTTTAGATAGTGTTATTTTATTTACGATTATTTATTTGTTAGTTTATGTTAGACATTTTCATTATTATAATGTGAAATATTCTTTTAACAAAGGTCATATTCTTTATATGAAGGGAAAAAAAACTTTCAAACTTTTTTATGATGATATTAAAGAATTTCGATTAAAACGTGATTTATATGGTATTTTTGGTTTTTTTAAAATTCGTATCACGTTAAATAATGAAAAAAAGTATAGTTTTTTAATGAATAAAGAATATGAATCAATTTTTTTGCGTTGGATTAATGCTATAAATGAAGAAAAAGAAAGTCATTTTGATTTTTATCGGGATAAACTTTTTACTGAATACATTGAAAATCATGTTATTAATAGAAAATAATTAATCTTGAAAATAAAAACAATTTATATTATAATATAAAAATAAAATAATTTTTAAAAAAGGAGTAAAAGAATGGTAACAACAAGTGATATTAAAAATGGATTAACGTTTGAGTACAATGGTAACATTTATGTAATTATTGAATTCATGCACGTTTTACAAAATAAAACAGCTTTCGTAAGAGCAAAAGTTAAAAATTTACGCACTGGTTCAACAACAGATATGAAATTTTTACCAGGAGAAAAATTTCCTAAAGCGATAATTGAACGCACAGAAATGTCATATATTTATCAAGCTGGAGATTCTCTTGTTTTTATGAATAACGAAACATATGAACAACAAGAAATCCCTAAATCACAATGTGAAAGAGAGTTAAACTTTTTAGTTGAAGGAATGAATGTAACAATCATTTCTTATAAAGGTGAATTATTAGGAATTGATTTACCAGATAAAGTTACTTTAGAGGTTAAAGTAGCTGATCCAGCTGTAAAAGGTGATACAAAGACAAATGCTTTAAAAGACTGTGAAGTTGAAACAGGATATAAATTAAAAGTACCGATGTTTATTGAACAAGGTGAACGTATCATCATTTCTACGGAAACAGGAGAATATGTTTCAAGAGAAAAATAGTAGATAGTTGTATTATGCAATGTTAATTGATTTCATTTAGAGAAAAAGTGGTTGGTGAAAACTTTTGAAATTATAATATTGGGGACAAATACAAACCTAAACTATCCGTAGCTTTTGCGTTAAAAAAGATTTAAGCGCTAAGATAAAACTTAGAATTTAAGGTGGCACCGCGGGTAAACTCGTCCTTATATTTTTTATAAGGACGTATTTTTTTAATAAAAAGGAGATTAATTCATGAAAACAATTATGCCGATTATACAGTTAAAAAAAGTTTTTTTACGTGATATTGTAAAAAGTGATGCGGCAGATTATTTTGCTTTCGGTTCAAGATTTGAGGTTTGTCAGTATATGACATGGGGGCCTTTTAAAAGTGTGGAAGAAACTGAAAAGTTTATTGAAAAAGTCTATTTAACACGACCTAAAAATGGTTTGCCTGTAGGATATGCAATAGTTTTAAAAAAAAATAATCAAATGATTGGAACAATTGATTTTCATACGTATGATTTTTATTATAATACATGTGAAATTGGTTTTTCTTTATCAAATGATTATTGGAATCAAGGAATTATGACTGCTTGTTTAAAAGAAATGATTCGTTTAGCTTTTAGCTATATGAATTTTGATCATTTAAAAATTGGTCATATTGTCGAAAATTATGCTTCAATGCGTGTTATTAAAAAATGTGGATTTAAATATGAAAAAATAAATAGAAATGCTTTTTATGATAAACGTGTTGGAAGATATTATGATATTATGTATTACTATTTAGATAAAATTGATTATGAAAGAGGTGTTTTACCATGGCAATAAATAAACCACGTGGAACATATGACATCTTACCTGAAGAGGCAAGACGTTGGGAAAAATTAGAACAAGTTATTCGACAAATTTGTAAATTATACAATTATGATGAACTTCGTACACCTATTTTTGAACATAGTGAAGTCTTTCATAGGGAAAATGAAGCATCGGATATGGTTACAAAAGAAACATATGATTTTTTAGACCGTGCTAATCGTAAATTAACTTTGCGTCCCGAAGGAACTGCTTCTATAGTTCGTTCATATATCGAAAATAAATTGTATGCTGATGAAACAGTAAAAAAATTATTTTATATGGGACCAATTTTTAGATATGAAAACCCACAAAAAGGTCGTCAAAGACAATTCCATCAATTTGGGATTGAAGCAATTGGTAGCAATTCTTATTTATTAGATATTGAAGTTATTTCTCTTGGAGTAACTGTTATAAAAGCTTTAGGATTAAATGGGATTAAAGTTTACATCAATACAATTGGTGATGAAGAATCACGAACTAATTACCGTCGTATTTTAGTTGATTATTTTAAGCAATTTGAAGATGAATTGTGTGCTGATTGCAAAAAACGTTTAGAAACTAATCCTTTAAGAATCTTAGATTGTAAAGTTGATAAAGATAAAGATTTCTTTAAAAATGCTCCTAAGATAAATGATTATTTAAATGATGTATCAAAACAACATTTTAATAATGTTATTTTAGGACTACAAGCCTTAAATATTGATTATGAAATTGATGAACGATTAGTACGTGGATTAGACTATTATTCTAATACAGTTTTTGAAATTAAAGTTGATAGTACATATTTAGGAAATCAGAATACAATTTGTGGTGGCGGACGTTACAACAATTTGGTTTCTGATTTAGGTGGTCCACGTAAGGAAAGTGTCGGTTTAGCATTTGGATTAGAACGCTTGTTATTGGTTTTAGAAGCAGAAGGGAAAAAGATTGTTCCTGATAAAACAATCCATTTATATTTAATTGGTTTAGGTGATAAAGCACGTTTAAAAATCCAAAGTATTATGCAAACACTGCGCTTTGCAGGACTAGTTTGTGATGCAGATTATAATGACCGAGGATTAAAAGGACAATTTAAATTGGCCGATAAAAATAAAGCACGTTTTACAGCTATTTTAGGTGATGATGAATTATCACAAAATCAAATTAATGTAAAAGATAATAAATTAGATACGCAAGTAACGATTAATATCGATGATTTATATCGTTATATAATACACACAATGCAAAATAATCAAAGTTGCAATGGAAACTGTAAAAGCTGTAAGTAGGAGGAATTTTATGAATAGAACACATTATAGTGGAGAACTAAGAAAAGAACATATTGGCTTAGAAGTTGAACTTAAAGGTTGGGTAAGTAAAAAACGTAATCTAGGTGGAATTATTTTTGTTGACATACGTGATCGTAGTGGAATCAGTCAGTTAGTAGTTCGTCCAGAAAATGCTTATTATGAAGTTGCTAACGAGTTAAAAAATGAGTATGTTATTTATGCTAAGGGTTTACTTGTTGAACGTGAATCTAAAAATCCTAATATGCCAACAGGAGATGTGGAAGTTGATGTTACAGAGGTTAAAATTTTAAATAAAGCACAACAACCACCGATGATTATTGCAGATAAAACTGATGCTTTAGAAGATACACGTCTAAAATATCGTTATTTAGATTTACGCCGTCCAGTGATGCAAAATTATTTAATTCAAAGAAGTAAAATAACAAATGCAATTCGCGAATTTTTAGTTAATGAAGGTTTTTTAGAAATTGAAACACCAATTTTAGCTAAATCAACTCCAGAAGGAGCTCGTGATTATTTAGTGCCATCGCGCCTTTATGCTGGTGAATTTTATGCTTTACCACAATCACCACAAATTTTTAAACAATTATGTATGGTTGCTGGATTGGAACGTTATTTCCAAATTGCAAGATGTTTTAGAGATGAAGACCTACGTGCTGACCGTCAACCAGAATTTACACAAATTGACTTAGAAACTAGTTTCTTAAATGAAGAAGAAATTCGTGATATTATCGAACGTTTAATGGCACATACATTCAAAAAAATACTAAACATTGATTTAGTTCGTCCTTTTAAAGTAATCGCTTATAAAGATGCGATGGATAAATATGGATCTGATAAACCGGATTTACGCTATGGTTTAGAACTACAAAATTTCAAAGAGTACTTAAATGTTGTTCCATTTATGCAAGATAAAGATTTAATTAAAGGAATTGTTGTAAATAACGGTGCTAATATCACAAGAAAGAAAATTGATGAGTATACAGCTTTTGTTAAAAAATATAAAGCTTCAGGATTAGCATATTTAAAATATCAAAACAATGAGTTAACAGGTTCAATTGTTAAATTCTTAGATGCTGATGTTCAAAAACGTTTAGTTGAAGATTTCAAGTTAACAAATGATGATTTAGTTTTGATTGTCGCTGATTCTCAAAAAGTAACGAATGTTGCTTTAGGGGCTTTACGTGTTTTTGTAGCTAAACAGATGAATTTAGCTGATCCAAATCGTTATGAATTTACTTGGGTAAATGATTGGCCAATTTTTGAATGGGACCAAGATTTAGAAGATTATATTGTATCTACACATCCATTTACAGCTCCTAAACCAGAATGTGTAGAATATCTTGAATCTGATCATGAAAAATGCTTAGCTAATGCTTATGACTTAGTATTAAATGGATATGAGCTTGGAAGTGGGTCTTTACGTGTTTATGATCAAGATTTACAACAAAAAATCTTTGATGTAATTGGATTAAAAGAAGAAGAAATTAAAGATCGTTTTGGATTCTTCATTGATGCATTAAAATATGGAACTCCTCCACATGGTGGAATGGGATTAGGTTTAGATCGAATTGTAATGTTAATGACTAAAACAGATAACATTAAAGATGTTGTCGCTTTCCCTAAAACACAAAGCGCGCGTGATTTAATGATGGAATCACCATCTTCAGTTGATATTCAACAATTAAAAGATGTTCATATTAAAGTAGAGGAATAAAAATGCCTTTTTCACGAACTGAAAAATTAGTTGGATCAGATAAATTTTTAAAAATTAAGCAAGCTTGTGTTTTAATTATTGGATTGGGAGGCGTAGGAGGATATGCTTTAGAAGCCATTGTTAGAAGTGGTGTTTCTAAAGTGATTATCGTCGATCATGATGTTGTTTCGATTTCTAATTTAAATCGACAAATTCTTGCAACTTACGATACAATTGGTTGTCCAAAAGTTGAGGTAGCAAAAAAACGTATTAAAAGTATTAATCCTGATTGTGAAGTTATCACTTATCAGTCATTTTATAATATGGATACTAAAAATGAAATTTTAAATCATCAAATTGATTATTGTATTGACTGTTTTGATACTGTTACTTACAAGATTGACTTAGTTTATGAATGTTATAAAAGAAATATTAAGTTGATTACGTGCTGCGGAACAGCCAATAAGTTTGATCCTTCAAAATTAGAAATTATGCGTTTAGAAAAAACAAGCGTCGATCCTTTGGCAAAAGTATTGCGTAATAAGTTAAAAAAACATCCTAAATATCATAAAATGATGTGTGTTTGTTCAACTGAATATCCGAAAAAACACACAAAAGAAGATATAAAAGATCAAATAAGAAAAGAAGTTATCCCACCACTTTCTAATTCTTTTGTTCCGGCAACAGCAGGATTATTATTAGCTAGTTACGTAATTAATGATCTAATTAAATAAAATATAGATAAAAAATTATTTTCATAATCCCCATAAGTCTTTCCAATTTTAATTGGTATTACTTATGGGGTTAATTTCATTATCTTGTCAAATCTTTATAAAAACAAAACTTGTTTTATTTATGATAATTAAGAATATTACTAAATAATATATTAAAACCAATTGATAAAAATCTTTTTTTACTTAAGAAAACTTCTTAAAATTAGTAATAAAATATTATAAACCTATTTTGAGTTATCAGATATAAAAAGATGGTAAAATAAGTTTGTTTAATGTATAATTGTAACTGAGGTGTTAAGAATGAATGAAAGAGGAATATATAAAAACAAATCAACTAAAGTATTATATTTATTAATATGTTTATCATTTTTGATTATCATTGGAAGTATCTTTTTTTATTTTATAAATAGTATTTTAGGAATTATTGTCATGTTTGCAGGGATTATTCATTTAAATATGTGTATCCGTGTTTTAACGACACGCAAAATAAATAAAAAGATGCAACAAGGATATCATACGACATTGATAAAATATCACTTTAATGGTGTTGATGCAGTAGAGCAAAAGGCTTTAAGCTTAGGATTTAAAAAAGATGAATTAGATCCATCATTTATAGAATATTATCGTTTAACAGGGGTTAATTATCAAAAAATTACGATTATAAAGGATTTATATCGTTATCAAGTTTATTGTAAACTTATCGAAGATGAAGTAATAATGGAAGAATTAAATAAAAATCCTAATTATGTCAAACCAAAACAAAAACCAATTCTTTCTAAAGCTAAAAAAATGATTAATTTTATTTTTGTTGAAGATTCAGAAATATCACGACAATTATCATTAAAGATGTCTTTTTCAATGGAAAATGTATGTTTTGCATATTTTAATTATAATGAGCAAAATGAAGCTTACTTTTTATCATATAAAGATGTTGATGATAAAATAAAAGAAGAATATCAAGAATTAATTAATTTATTTGATTTAAAGGAGGAATCTTAGATGCACATTTCATGGGATGAATATTTCATGTCAGTAGCCTTGCTTTCAGCAAAACGAAGTAAAGACCCAAATACTAAAGTCGGGGCATGTATTGTGAATGAAGATAAAAGAATTATAGGTATTGGATATAATGGATTTCCTTTTGGATGTAGTGATGATGTTTATCCATGGTGTAATGACAAAAGTTCGTTTTTAGATAGTAAATATCCCTATGTCGTTCATGCTGAACCAAATGCGATTTTAAATTCAACTAGTTCTCTTAAAGGGGCAACGTTATTTGTTACGTTATTTCCATGTAATGAATGTGCTAAGCTAATTATTCAAAGCGGAATTAAAGAAGTTGTCTATATGGATGATAAATATAATGAAACAGAAGCTATTAAAGCCAGTATAAGAATGTTTACAAGTGCAAATGTCAAAATGCGCAAAATGAAAAAATTGGAAGTATCGATAAATGAAACAGATCTTTAAAAAAAATCGCTTATTTATTGCGATTTACCTTTTTCCATTTTGTTTTATGATGTTTTTGTTATGTGATAGAACAAACTATTCAATTACATTACCAGGAAATATTTCCCCAATTGAAACATCGATTGTTGTAGATGGAGCAAAAGATTTATCTGGGAGTATTAACTCGATTTATGTTATTAGTTTTTCACATTCAACAAGGTTTCAAAATTTTTTAGTTAATCAGAGTAAAAAGATTAATGATATCCATGAAATAAATGAAAATGATTCATCTTTTTCTGATTATGAAAATTATTTAATGGGGCAAATTCAAAAAAATCAATCGAATGAGGCATCGATAATCACAGCTTATTTAGAAGCTAGTCAATCATCTTCAAAAATAAAATTAGTCTACGAATTTCAAGGGTATATTGTTCATTATTATACAAAAGAAAATACAACTTTCCAATTGGGAGATATTATTGTTGGGGTTAACGGTATTCAGGCAAAAGATGATCGTATTTTATTTGAAGAAATATTATTCAATAAAGATATTGAACGTACATGCCAAGTATTACGTAATGATGAGTTAATTGATATTCAAGTTCAAACTGGTGGTATATATCTATATGAAAAATATATTGTTGATGGAAATAATTCAGTACCACAATTTTCTTTTAAGGCCGATGGAACAGGTGGACCATCAGGAGGCTTGTTACAAACTATTTATGTTTATAATAATTTAATTGATGAAGATTTAACACAAGGAAAAATTATTTCTGGAACTGGAACAATCAATGTTGATGGAAGTGTAGGAGCTATTGGTGGAATTAAACAAAAAATTTATACAGCTTTATATAATGATGTTGATGTTTTTTTCTGTCCAGAAGCTAATTACGAAGAAGCATTAAAAACTTATAATGATACACAAATTCCAAATGATATGCACCTTGTATGTGTTAAAACATTTAGTGACGCGATTAATTATTTGCGAGGTATTTAATGAAAAAGATAATCCAAAATTTTAGCGAAGCTAAAATGCTTTTAAGTAAAAGTAATCTTAGTTTTAATAGTCTGATAAAATCCATTGTTTGTGGTGTATTTTTCTCATGTTTTATCATGCTTGTACCGTTAATGATATTGATTAATTTATTAATATTTTTACGTTATATCACAATTACAATTATTATGATTGTGATTGTAGTTGTTTTATGGTATGCAATTTACTTAATTTATTATTATAAAACAATACAAACATATAATGAAGATTTAAAAGAGTTAAAAATATCGTCGCTTGTGATTGTAAATACATGTTTTTTTGCGTTAATATTTATCCCAATTAGTTTATTTTTTATTATTTTAATTTTGCGAGGTGTCTAGGATATGATTTATGGATGGATTATTATTTTAGTATCAATTATTATCGACCAACTAACAAAGCATATTATAAAAGGACAGTTAGGTTTATATGAATCAATTCCTGTTATTCCTAATTTTTTTAATATAACACATGCTGAAAATACTGGAGGAGCTTGGTCACTTTTTTCAGGTAATTTAGCTTTTTTAATTATAATGACAGTTATTTCTTTAGTGGTTTTTGGATATTTTTTTAAAAAAGCTGATTTTAAGACAATGAAAGTTTATACAATTGGAATTTCATTAGCAATCGGTGGAACAATTGGTAATTTTATTGATCGTTTATTTAATGGTGGCAAAGTAATTGATTTTTTGGATTTTATTATTTTGGGATATGATTTCCCCATTTTTAATGTTGCAGATATCTGTTTATGTGTAGGAATTGCTTTATTTCTTTTTGATCTTTGTTTTTTAGAAGATCGTCGAAATAAAATGTATTAGTAGAGGTGATTTATCGTGAATGAAAAAGAAATACTAGAATTTACAATTAATGAACAAGCAAACGAACGACTAGATAAATTTGTTTGTGATAAAACTGATGTTTCAAGATCGTTATGTAAAGAAATGATTGAACAAGGTTTAGTATTAGTTAATAATAAAAAAGAAAAACAATCATATAAAATTAAACCAAATGACTACATCACAATTGAATTACCAGAAGTAAAAGAATACGAAATTCTTCCTGAAAATTTAAATTTAAACATCGTTTACGAAGATGATGATGTTGCAGTTGTAGATAAGCCATATGGAATGGTTGTCCATCCGGCAAGTGGTATTTATCAACATACATTAGTTAATGGATTATTATACCAACTTAAAAATTTAAGTGGTATAAATGGCGTAATGCGTCCTGGAATTGTGCATCGTATCGATAAGGATACATCGGGATTGTTGATGGTTGCTAAAAATGATCAAGCTCATAATTCACTTTCAGAACAATTAGCTAAAAAAACAGTTAATCGTCGATATATTGCATTAGTTTACGGTAAAATTGAACATGATGCTGGAAAAATTAATGCACCAATCGGTCGAGATGAATTAGATCGTAAAAAAATGGCTGTAGTTGAAGATGGAAAAGAAGCAGTTACAAATTTTGTTGTTTTAGAACGTTTTAAAGATTTTACATTAGTTGAATGTCGTCTTGAAACAGGAAGAACACACCAAATAAGAGTTCATTTTAAATATATTAATCATCCATTAGTAGGCGATCCTTTATACGGACCAAGACATGTCATCGGTGATACAGGACAATTTTTACATGCACGTTTATTAGGATTTAATCATCCGAAAACTGGCAAATATTTAGAATTTGAAAGTCCTCTACCAGAATATTTTACATCTTTCTTAGAGGAATTAAGAAAGCGTGATGATTTAGTTAAAGCTAAGTTTTAATGGAGGAATTAAAATGAAAATTATTGATAGTCATATGCATTTAGTAGAAGTAATCGCGGGAATTGGTTCTCAAGGTGAATTACGTAGTATCGGTAATGGGAAAGCTCAATATGCATCAGGGCAAGTTATTAAAGTTTTTCCTAATGGATATGATCAAAAGATTACCCCAGAAGATTTATTAAAAGTTATGGACGACCATAACGTGGAAAAAGCAGTCTTATTGCAAGGAAATTACTTAGGATTTCAAAATCTTTATACATATGAATGCGTAAAAAAATACCCTAATCGTTTTGTAGGGGCTGCGACATATGACCCTTTTTCACGTAATAAACAAAAGATTATAAATCATTTATTTGATGAATTAGGTTTTAAAATAATCAAAATGGAAGTAAGCAATGGTTCAGGATTAATGTGCAATCATGATACAGTTGATTTAGATGGACCATTAATGCATGAAGTATATTCTATGGCTAATAGCCGTAATTTGATTTTTACAATAGATATCGGACGCCCTCGAAATGATTGCTGGCAAGTTGACAATTTAGTAAATGCCATTAAAAAATATCCGAATATGACTTTTGTTATTTGTCATTTATTAGCTCCTCAACTGGGCGATGATCAATTATTAGAAGAATCTTTATCTAAATTACGTTTGCCTAATGTTTATTTTGATTTAGCAAGTTTATCGAACAATGTTAAACCTGAAGAATATCCTTTTCCAACAGCTATTAAATATATCCAAAAAGCTATTAGTATTGTTGGAAGTGATAGATTGTTATGGGGAAGTGATTTTCCTAGTGCTTGTTGCAAAACAAGTTATGAAAAACAAATTAATTATCTTTTAAATAGTGATTTTATAAGTAATGGTGATAAACAAAAGATTTTCTATGATAATGCTAATAAAGTGTATTTTAATAAATAAAAATAAGCCATTTGAATGGCTTTTTTTATTTATATTATGAATAAAGTTGTTTTTTTAAGTAAAAAGACTATAAAGTAAACGTAACCAAATCAAATAAAAGGGGGAATAAAAAATGTTTTTAGTAATTAAATTAAAACATGATTTTGCAAAATTATAATCATGTATGTGATAGAATAAATCATTCAAACTTATTTTAACAAGATGTAATTTAAATGATTTATCTATCTTAAAGAAGTTAAATCACATTTAAAAAAGAGGAGGATTAGCATGATTTATTTTTATTTAATATGTTTTTTAGGTTTTTATTTGTTTGTTTTTTATTATTTGATTAATAATTATCGATTAAATACAACACATTTAACATCTACAATTGCATTTATCATCATTTACTTACCTTTGGTAATAGTAACTTTCATATTGTTGTTTTTAATATATGTTATTTTTAGCTTTTTATTTATTGTTGAATTAATATGCAATGTAGGTAGAGATCAAAGTAAATTTTTAAAAATCATTTGTTTTTTGACATCCTTTATTATCTGTAAAATATCTTTTTATAAAAAGGGTGTTACTATTATTAAGTATTTGAATAATTGTGATGGAAAAACTGATTTTTTCTATGTTAAAAATATTAATTTAGTAGTAAACTATGCTGTATCTATTGCGATAATTAGATGCGATATAAAAATATTAGAAGAACTGTTAGAAGATTTTTTATATTGTTATCGAAATGGTATAAATCCACTTGTTTGGCTAGTAGAATATGACTGCGATTCAAAAATGGAAAATAAAAAAATCTTATAAGATAAAAAAACTTCCAACCTTTTGGTTGGAAGTAATTTATTATAATCTTAAAAAATAGCGATTTTTTTAAGAAGTTCGATATTTTCATTTTTTAATAAATTAAATTGATTTTTAGAATGCTCTAAATTACCTTTAATTAAATGGGTTTTTGCTTGTTGGCTATAATTATGTAAGTAATTTAAAAATAAAAATCGGGCAATAATCATACTAACCTTTGCAGCATAATTAATTCTTGTCGCTTCTTCGTTAAAAAATAAATTAGCTTTATAACTATGATCTGTAATGTGTTTTGCAAGTGTTGCTTCTTTGATTTGCTCATCAAGAATTAACGGTAGATTAGGATATATGTCTAAGTTTCTTTTAATAGTTTGCATTAAAAATAAACATAATATCTTATCTTTTGATAATTTTTTAACATTTTTCATAATATGATATTTTTCAGGTTCTAAAGTTACCTTAGTGTGATTGAACTGATTCATCAAGTACGGAGCGATTTGCATAATTTGATAGTCACTTAGCTCATCATCCAATTTTATCATTGATGAAATTTTTGTAATATCGCTATCTTTTATGGCAGTACAAACACAAATTAATGGACCAAAAATATCATTTAGTCCAGCCATATTGATTCCTAAAGAAGAATAATTTTCATCTTCAATAAGTTTAATGATTAACTCATATAATAAATCGGTATCAGGGCCAGTTATAATAAGTTCTCCGTTGTCATGAATCATTATTTTGTTATTATCTTTAATAATGTGTAATAAAACAGTTTCATCACTTAAAGGAATCAAGTAAGAGCAAAAAAACGTTTTTAATACTTCAACTTGGTTTAAAGTAACATTTATTAATCTTTTCATCTTTTTCACCTCTCACATATTCTATTATAACATAATATGTGATAAAATGATATAGGTGATTAAAGATGATTTATGATTTAGACTCATTGGAATTTGATAAAGTATTAACCAAAATCGTTCCATATGCCCAAACAAATTATGCAAAAGAAGAAATATTAAAATTAAGACCATCTAATGTGTATGAAAATGTTTTAAGATTATTAGAAGAAACTGAAACAGCACGGAAAATGCTTGTTTCATATGGCAATATTCCTTTAGGTGGTGTTTATGATTTAAAAGAATCATTGAATAAAGCTAAAATAGGTGGAATGCTTTTAGCAAATGAATTATTAAATATTAGTAATTTTATTTATGCGACCAAAAATGTCTTAAACTATTATCGACAAATTTTAAATTTAAAATTAGATACGCTAGCTTTAGATGAATATTTTAATCATATTAAAGTTTTAGATAAACTAAAAAAAGAAATTGATTATTGTATTAGTGAAAAAGCAACAATTTTAGATCAAGCATCTCTTCAATTAGCGACTATCAGGCGTAATATCAATCAAGCTGAAATAAAACGTAAACAAAAGCTACAAGAGATTGTTACAAAAAAGGCATCATTTTTAACTGAGAATTTGATTGTTTCACGTAAAGATCGTTTATGTGTCTGTGTTAAAGCTGAATATAAAAATTCATTTAAAGGAATTATCCTAGATGAGTCAGCTTCACATACAACTGTTTATATTGAACCAGAAGAAGTTGTTGGATTAACAAATCAACTTTTTAGTTTAGAAAATATGGAAAAAGAAGAGATAGAAAATATCTTACGTATTTTATCGGCAAGTGTTTGTGCAAATATTACAGAGCTACTTGTCAATTTAGAAAATATTACTACTTTAGATATTATTTTTTCTAAAGCGACGTACGCTAATTTCACTAATGCGATAAAACCATCTTTAAATCAAGATTTAATTATTGATTTAAAACAGGCACGCCATCCCTTAATCGATCAAGATAAGATTGTTCCTATTGATATTAAAATTGGTGAAAACTATAATACTATTATAATCACTGGTCCAAACACTGGTGGAAAGACGGTTGCATTAAAAACGACAGGATTACTTACTTTAATGGCACAAACAGGAATTCTGACACCAGCTACAAATGCGAACTTAAATGTCTTTGATAATGTTTTTGTTGATATAGGGGATGAACAATCGATTGAACAAAGTCTTTCAACTTTTTCATCACATATGAAAAATGTTATTCAAATCACTGAAGAGGTAACAGCTAATTCATTAGTTTTACTTGATGAATTAGGAAGTGGAACTGATCCAAAAGAAGGAGCTTGTTTAGCGATTGCGATTATTGAGTATTTAAAAGGGATTGGTGCTATTACAATTGCAACAACGCACTATGCTGATTTAAAAGCTTATGCTTTTGGAAAAACAGATATTATTAATGCCAGTGTGGAATTTAATTTAGACACCCTAGAACCAACATATAAATTACTATTAGGTGTACCAGGGTCATCAAACGCGATAAAAATAGCTAAAAGATTAGGACTATCAAATTATATTTGTGATACGGCATATAAATATGTTGTTGAAGATCAAAGTGATTTAAATGTTTTCTTAGAGAATTTAGAAAAAGAAAATAATAGAGTATCACGTTTACAAGAAGAAAATGCTAAATTAAAGGAAACATTGGAAGAAGAACTTCAAAAAATACGTGAAGAACGCCAAATGTTAAATGATATGCAAGATGAAATCTTAAGAAAGGCGAGTATCAATGCTAGTAAGCTACTTTCAGATGCTAAGACTAAATCAGAAGAGTTATTGCATGAAATTGAACAATTAAAGAAAAAAGAATACAAAGAACATGAAATTGCTTCTGTTAAATATAAAGCGCGTAATCTAAATTTAGATGGTGTTTCATCAGAAGATATTATGAAATATGATTTTAAAGTTGGCGATACGGTTTATGTTAAAAAATATGCTAAAGAAGGAACAATTTTGACAATTGATACTGCTAAAGATCGCTATGAAGTTAAAATGGGACCTTTAAAGTTTTCTTTTAAGAAAAATGATTTAGAATTTAGAAAAGTTAAAACAATTAAAATTGATAAGCCAAAGAAAAAATACGAACCATCATTAAAAAAACATGCGAAGATGGAACTGGATTTACGTGGTTTTAGATATGAAGAAGTTCATGATGCCTTAGATAAATTTATTGATAATGCTTTTTTAGCGGGTTTAAGACAAGTATCAATTATTCATGGATTTGGTACAGGTGCTGTCCGTCAAGCAGTTTATGCTTATTTAAAAAAATGTCCTTATGTTAAATCGACAAGATTTGGTGGCGAAGGTGAAGGATTAAATGGATGTACTATTGTGGAGCTTAAATAATGCAATTTAAATATCAATGTCATAAAGAATGTCTTTTAAGTGATTTTTTATTAGAATGTGGGTATTCTAATAAAATGTTAGTTGATATTAAAAAAAGACAATTAGTATCTGTAAATGGAGTATACATAAGACTTTGGGAAAAAGTTTATATAAATGATGAAGTTGTTGTTAACTTAGATGAAGAAGATGATGGAATATTAGAAGAGGGTTTTTTAGAAATTGTTTATGAAGATGATTATATATTAATAATTAATAAACCCCATAATATTGCATGTATTCCAACATTTAAACATTACGAGCATAATTTAAGTAATTATATTCGTAGTTATTATCAAAAAAATAATATAAAATCTAAAATTCATTTTGTAAATCGTATCGATTATGCTACAATGGGTTTAGTGATGGTTGCTAAAAATGCTTTTGTTCATCACTTATTTTCCAACGTTTCAATTACTAAAAAATATTATGCTGTTGTTCAAGGTGTAATTAATCAAGAAATGATAATTGAAAAACCGATTTTAAAACAAGAAAATTCGATGTTACGTATTATCGATGAACGTGGTCAGTATGCTAAAACAACGATTTTTCCATTACAAAGTGATGGAAAAAAAACTTTATTAAATGTTTTACTTCACACAGGAAGAACACACCAAATACGCGTTCATCTTGCTAGTTTAAATTTACCAATTGTAGGTGATTCCTTATATGGAAATAAAAAAGATTTTTTACAACTACAAAGTTATTATCTTTCTTTTAAACATCCTATTTTAAAAAAGGAAATAGAAATAAATTATCCTTTATCCTTAGATTTTTCACATAAATTAACATAATTAAAAGATATTTTGATTGAAAATGTGTATTATAATAAACAACAAAAGGAGGAATTACAATGTTTAAATCAAACAACCCTGTTTTTAATAGTATAAAGCAAGATACTTATTATACTGACAATCAAGCTACTTATGGAGGAATTACTACAAAAACCATTATTTTATTACTTGTGGCGGTACTAAGTGGAATTGCTGCTTTAATGATGCCAGCATCACTTTTATATCCATTATTAATTGTTTCAGCTATTTCTTCAATTATTTGTGTTTTTGTAGCACTAAGAAAACCTAAATATTCAGCTATAGCATCATTGATTTATGCTTTAGGAGAAGGGTTATCGTTAGGTTTGTTAACAGCAATTTTTGAAGGAATGTATTCTGGAATTGCCACAGTTGCAGTAATCACAACACTAGTTATTTTTGCAGTGACATTAGGTTTATATAAAATTAAAGTACTTCGTGCTTCTAAAGCTTTAAATAAATTTATTTTAATTTCTTTAATATCTCTTATTTTATTAAATATAGTAGTAGGTATTTCATCAATATTTACAAGTTCTTTAGTTGAAATGTTTTATGGAACTGGAAATATTGCCTTAATCTTTAGTATTGTTTTAATAATTTTAGGTTCTTTAATGTTGGTACAAGATTTTGAACGTTCGAAAATTATGGTTGAAATGGGTGTTGATCGCAATTATGAATGGAGTTTAGCGCTTGGATTAATGGTTTCTATTGTTTGGATATATGTAGAAGCATTACGCTTATTAGCAATTATATTTAGTCGTTCAGATAATTAAGCTATGGTTAATTTCATAGCTTTTTTTATTTGGTATTGCATTATAAGAAAAGATAAGTTAAAATATAGATGTCATAATTTTTTTTATACTTCGTAAACGGGGAGCTTGTAGGCAGGCTGAGAGGAAGTAATCAACTTCGACCCATAACCTGATCTAGGTAATGCTAGCGTAGGAACATATTTTTTTCATGTTCTTCGTTTGACGAAGAATTTTTTTATTAAGGAGGTAAAATTATGAACAAAAATAAATTAAGAATCAATATCATTGCTGAAGCGGGAATTCTAATTGCTTTAGCCGTCGTTTTAGATTACATATGTAAGCTAATTCCATTTTTAAATATGCCCCAAGGTGGACATATTACATTAGCGATGTTTCCGCTTGTTATTTTAAGTTTACGCCGTGGTGTATCAATTGGAATTATTAGTGGATTAATCTATGGAATGTTAAACTGGGTTTTTGATGGATATATCTTGCATCCAGGTTCTATTTTTCTTGATTATCTAATAGCTTTTGGTGCTTATGGTGTTGTAGGTGTTGTTTCTAATCTTTATTTAGATAAAGAAAAAAAGAATACAGCTATAATCGTATTGTTTATTTTTATAGCGGGATTAATTCGCTATATATCATCATCTTTAAGTGGAGCAATTTTTTTTAAAGAGTATGCTGGTAATTTAAATCCTTATTTTTATTCCTTTATTGTTTATAACTTACCATACATGGCAATAACAACCATCATTACGATGCTTTTATATCCGTTATTAGAAAAACGTTTAAAAGAAATCCCTTTAAATTAAAGAATAATTATTATAAAAATTAATACTATTTTTTTGAGGATTAATATCTATATTAGGTAGGTTTTAATCCTTTTTATTTTTTAAAGAAAAATTTTACCATATATTTATTATTTGAAAATTTTCAAAATTGTGGTATGATGTAACTAACGTATTTAATTTATGGATTTAAAGGTGGTTTTTTAATGAATGGTTTTTTAGTAATTAATAAAAAAAAGGGGATGACAAGTCATGATGTCGTAGCTAAAGTTAGGTATTTATTGAAAACTAAAAAAGTCGGTCATACAGGTACACTTGATCCAGAAACTGAAGGTGTATTAGTGTTAGCAATCAATAAAGCAACTAAATTAATTAATGTTTTAGAAGAAAAACATAAAACATATTATGCAACAGCAACAATTGGTATATCGACTGAAACGGAAGATATTTATGGTAAAATAATTGGCAAAAGTGATGCTAGTAAGATTAAGAAAGAGGACGTTTTGAAAGCTATTGATATTTTAAAAACGCAAAAAGAACAAATTCCACCGATGTATTCGGCGGTAAAAGTAAAAGGAAAGAAATTATATGAATACGCTAGAGCTAATATCGTAGTTGAAAGAAAGCCGCGACCGATATCGATTTATCGTTTAGAACTTCAAAGCGATATTAGATATAATGATGATAATACTATTTCATTTGATTTATTAATTGAAGGATCAAAAGGAATTTATGTAAGAACACTAATTTATGATTTGGCACGTATCTTACACCAAGAAGGATGTATGAGTTATTTAAAACGTCTTCAAAGTGGTTTTTTTACTTTAGAACAAGCTTATACTTTAGAAGATGTAGAAAATAACCAATTTCATTTAATTGATGTTTTAGATGTTTTTAAGGATTATCCTACAATAAATGTCAATAGTAATTTAGCTAAAATGATTCAAAATGGTATTGTTTTAGATTCAAGACAAATTAAAACAGATAGTATTTTTAAAGTTTTTTTTGAAGGGAATTTAATTGCGATATATGAACCATTTGCTGAATATCAATATAAACCAGTAGTACTTTTTTAGAAGGTGATTTAGTTTGAAAGTAATTTATTATGAAGATTTTAACGTGTTTGCAATTAAAGAAGGAATTTGTGCAGCACTAGGAAACTTTGATGGTGTTCATTTAGGTCATCAAAAACTGATTGAAGAGACCAAAAAACATGGTTATAAAAGTGCTGTAATTACTTTTTTTCCACACCCATTTTTTTATTTAAAAAATATAAGAAGATATTCTTTATTATCACCCATTGAAGAAAAAATTGATTTAATTAGTTGTTTTGAAATTGATTATTTAATCATAATTGGATTTAATGAGAAAACAGCTATCAAGTCAAAAGAAGAGTTTATGGCGATGTTAAAACAATTAAATGTTAAGATGGTTGTTGTGGGAGAAGATTATCATTTTGCTAAGCACGCTAGTGGTAATGCCTATGATTTAGCCCACAATTTTAATACTAAAATTATTTCTAAAGTAGAAATTGATAATATTAGGATTTCTTCAACTTATATTAAAGAGTTATTATCTGATGGAAATATAGTATATGCTAATAAACTATTGAATCGTCCCTATGAAATTGTCGGACGAGTTATTCACGGAAATAAGTTGGGTCGTACAATCGGTTATCCAACGGCAAATATTGATTATGGATACCATTATTTACCGAAAATAGGTGTTTATAAAGGATTAGTTCAATATAAAAATAAAGAATATAAAGCGATGATTAATATTGGGAACAATCCAACTTTTAATTATGTTGAAGATATTCGAATGGAAGTTAATATTATTGGATTTAATGGTAATATTTATGGAGAAACGCTTAAAGTTTCTTTCTTAGATTTTATTCGAGGTGAAAAAAAATTCAACTCTAAAGATGAATTGATCGCACAATTACAACTTGATGCGTTTATTTCGCAAAATTAATGTTGCAATTAATATAATATGATGTTATAATAAAAATGTCGAATTCAAAGATAATCGATACTCCAACGATTTTCATTGAATATCGAGACAAAATTATATTATAAAAGGAGAAATTTGACATGGCTTTATCAAAAGAAAGAAAACAACAAATTATCAAAGAATTTGCAATTAAAGAAGGAGATACTGGGTCAGCAGATGTACAAATCGCTATTTTAACAGCTGAAATCAACGATTTAAATGCTCACTTAGCTAAACACCCACATGATTATAGTTCAAAAAGAGGATTATTAATCAAAGTTGGTACTCGTCGTTCTTTATCAAAATATTTAAAAAACGACAATCCTGAAAGATATGCAGCTTTAATCGCTAAATTAGGATTAAGAAGATAGTTTGAACATGATGCGGACATTTTATGTCGGCATCTTTTTATTTTATGCCAATTTTTATAAAAAATATTATCATAAAAGAAACTTTTTTGATATAAAAAACAAAATCCTAGGATAATAATTCAAAAATACTGTTTTTATTATCGATAAAAGATGATATAATAATAAAGACATGGATAAGAAATAGTAATAAATATATTTGTAAAAGGAGAAGTACAAGATGAGTGAATACAAACGTTATGAGTTTGATTGGGCTGGTAGAAAGTTAATCGTTGAATCTGGCGAATTAGCAAAACAAGCCAATGGTGCTGTAATGATTACTTACGGTGAATCAAGTGTTTTATCTGCGGTTTGTGCGGTTAACGAACCATCACAAGCTGACTTTTTCCCATTAATGGTTTTATATCAAGAAAAACTATATGCAGCTGGGAAAATTCCGGGAGGATTTTTAAGAAGAGAAGGGCGTCCAAGTGAACATGAAACCTTAACAAGTCGCTTAATTGACCGACCAATTCGTCCTTTATTTGCTGAAGGATTCCGCAATGAAGTACAAATTGTTAATACGGTAATGTCAAGCGATCCTCAATGTACACCAGAAATGGCGGCAATGTTTGGATCATCATTAGCGTTAATGATCTCTGATATTCCATTTGAAGGACCAATTGCAGGGGTTATTGTTGGACGTGTTAATGGACAATTTGTTTGCAATCCTACACCTGAAGAACTTGAACAATCAGATATTAATTTAACAGTTGCCGGAACTAAAGATGCAATTAACATGGTTGAAGCTGGTGCTAAGCAAGTATCTGAAGAAGATATGTTTGAAGCATTGATGTTTGGACATGAAGAAATTAAAAAATTATGTGAAATTCAAATTCAAATTGCTAATGAAATTGCCAAAGAAAAGATGGAAGTTTCATTATTTGAAGTTGATAAGGAAGTTGATGCATTAGTTCGTGAATATGCTTTTGATAAATTAGTACAAGCGATTAAAATCGTTGATAAGCTTGAACGCTATGCCGCGATTGATAAAATTAATGAAGATACATTAGAACATTTCGGTAAAAAAGCTTTTTTCATGGAAGTAGAAGGCGTAAAAGTGTTAGATACTGAAGCGCAAAAAACATATTTAACAAATGTTAAACACACTTTAGATGATATTTTACATACAGAGGTACGTCGTTTAATTGCTGAAGATAAGGTTCGTCCTGATGGCAGAAAATGCGATGAAATTCGTCCACTTTCTAGTCGGGTAGATGTTTTACCACGTACTCATGGTTCAGCTCTTTTTACACGTGGACAAACACAAAGTTTATCAGTAACGACATTAGGTTCGCTATCAGATAACCAAATTATTGATGGTTTAAAAGATGAATCGACAAAAAGATTTATGTTACATTACAATTTCCCTGCTTTCTCAGTTGGGGAAACAGGAAGATATTCATCACCTGGTAGACGTGAAATTGGACATGGAGCTTTAGGAGAAAGAGCTTTATTACAAGTCATTCCAAGTGAAGATGAATTTCCATATTCAATTCGTGTAGTTTCAGAAATTTTAGAATCAAACGGTTCATCATCACAAGCATCTATTTGTGCAGGATGTATGTCATTAATGGCTGCTGGAGTTCCAATTAAAGCACCTGTAGCAGGAATTGCCATGGGATTAATTCAAACCTCAGAAACTGATTATACTGTTTTAACTGATATTCAAGGAATGGAAGACCACTTAGGAGATATGGATTTTAAAGTAGCTGGTACTAAAGATGGAATTACTGCTTTACAAATGGATATCAAAATTCGTGGAATTAAAGCCCAAATTTTAAAAGAAGCGTTAGCTCAAGCTAAAAAAGGACGTTTAGAAATTTTAGACCATATGTTAAATACAATTCCAGCATATCGTAGTGAATTATCAATTCATGCACCAAAAGTTCGTATGATTAAAATTGAACCAGACAAAATTAAAGATGTTATTGGAGCTGGTGGAAAAGTTATCACTAAGATTATCGAAGAGTGTGACAATGTAAAAATTGATATTGAGCAAGATGGTCGTGTTTTTGTAATGCATTCTAGTATGGATGTTATTAACAAAGCTATTAATAAGATTGAAATTATTGTTCGTGAAGCTAAAGTTGGCGAAATTTATCAAGCTAAAGTAGTTCGCATTGAAAAATTCGGTTGTTTCTGCGAGTTATGGGAAGGATGCGAAGGGTTAGTCCATATTTCTAAACTTGATAGTAAACGTGTTGAAAAATGCGAAGATGTCGTATCAGTTGGTGATCAAATCATCGTTAAATGTATTGGTATTGATGAAAAAGGACGTATTGATTTATCAAGAAAAGATGCTTTAGTAAAAGAAGAAAATAAAAACTAGAACACAATTTGTGTTCTTTTTTAAGGAAAGGATTAAATCATGAAAGAAGAATTATTAAAGGCATTAAATGCCATTGAAAACTGGTTAGTTAATTTTGGATGGAATTTCTTAAGAGGTCTTTCTATCATCATATTAGGATTTATCGTTTTAAAAATTGCTATTAAAATTATTAAACGTTTTATTTATCGTAGCCCACTAGATAATACGGTGTGTACTTTTATTTTTTCGATTGTTAAATTCTTATTATATGTTGTTTATATGTTCTTAATTGCAGATGTAATTGGTATTCCAATGGCAAGTTTTGTTACTATTTTAGCAACTGGAGGTTTAGCAATTGGTTTAGCTGTTCAAGGTTCACTTTCAAACTTAGCAAATGGTATTGTATTAATCTTTACAAAACCATTTAAAGAAGGTGATTTCGTTGAAATCAATGATATTAGTGGAACAGTTTCTGCTATAAATATGCTTTCAACTGAACTAACAACTCCAGATAATAAAAAAATTATTGTACCAAATAGTAATATTACTTCTGAAAATATTATCAATTACAATGGAAGAACTACACGTCGTGTTGATTTTTCATTTGACGTAGCTTATGGAAGTGATATTGAATTAGTTAAAAAAACAGTTTTAAATGTTATTAATAATCATCCACGTGTTTTAAAAAACCAAGATGCAATGTGTCGTTTGAAGTTTCATGCGGCAAGTTCATTAACATTTATCGCTCGCTGTTATGTAAATCGTGCTGATTATTGGGATGTATATTATGATATTATGGAAGGTGTTTTAGCTGAGTTTGATAAAGCATTAATCAGTATTCCATATCAAACAATCGATATCAATGTAAAGAAGGAGCAATAAGATGCGCAAATTATTTGTTTTATTTTTATTAATTCCATTATTCTTTATTAATGCTAAGGCAAAATCATTAAAATATTGCGCAATTTTAGATGAAAAAGTTTTTGATATTGAGATTAATGTCCCTGAAAATAGCACTAATTTTACTATTTTATATAATGATGAAGATGTTGCTGAAACTAAATCAGTTGTTTTAGATGAGGATGTTTTAACGATTAATGTTACAATGCTTTCTGCTGGAGATGCTAGTTTTACCTTAGCCTATAATGTTGATAATGAAATATTAATGCAAGAATATAATATTGAAATTGTTGAAAAATTAGATCGCTTACGCATTGAAAGACTAGATGATATTGATGATATGATGCAATTTAAGCTTTTAGCTGGTGATTATGATGAAATTTTAAGTGATGTTACATGGAAAGTAAATGGAGAAACATTGCCTGAAACAAGTAATATAATTACGATTGCAAAAAAAGATTATGTCAGTATCAGTGCAGTTGTAAATGATATTCGTGTTTCTTTTTCATCGAATTTAATTGTCGTATTAGGATTAGAAAGAATATTTTTATTAGTTGCAGTACCGTTAAGTATTATTTTCATTATTATTATAATTCGTTTTGCGTTTACTACAAACACTTTAAAAATTGCGGTTAAACGTTTAAATAAAGCACATAAATTGTTAAATACTTTAAATAATAATAAAAAAAGAATTAAGCTTGAAAAAATACTAAAAACAGTTACAATGCATTTAAGTGATGCGGTTAATTTAATTCACATCGCTAAAATGGAAAATACTTATGCTAATAGTAGTGAAAAAACATTAGCTACAGATATTAAAATCGCCGAAAATCTTGCTAAATGTTATCTTTTAGTTGAAGATGATAAACAAAAACTATATATAACTAAATTAATTAATGATGTTAATAATGTTATTACATCGTTAAATGATAGTATCAAAAATGATAAGAAAAAAGATCTAAATTTTAAAGATGATTTTAAGAAATTGAAAAAAATGTTTCCTAAAAATGAAATAGATAATGAAAAGAAAGAAGCTTTAGAATATTTAAACTCATTACAAATTTAATAGGGTATAATTTACGGGTGAGAATATGAAATATCTAAAAATGGTTTTAAAAACTATCTTTAGTGGTGTTATTATCGGAGTTATAATTGGATTATATCAACGACTAGCTCAAATATTAAATAATTTATCTCAAAATATCTATTATAATCCATCGTCATTAAATTATCTTTTTATGGTCATATTAGCGGTTATTTTATTTATTATTGCTAATTATATATCTAAAAAAGCATTTTGCGTTGCTGGATCAGGAATACCATATGTAGAACTAACAGTAGAACACAAGTGGAATTTAAAATATTATTTAGCATTACCAGCAATTTTTGTAAATAGTTTAATCGCATTTTTCTTTGGATTATCGCTTGGAAGTGAAGGTCCTTCAGCGACGATGGGAGCTTGTTTGGGACTAATTACTAATAAGATATTTAAAGATGATGACACAGATACAATTAAAGCTAGCATGGGAGCGGGATTTGGTTGTGCATTTCTTGCTCCTTTGGCTGGAATAGTTTATACAATTGAAAATTCATATAAAAAAGGACTTAGTGTAATTTTAATTATTAAGACGATTATTACTGTTTTATCGGCCATTATTATTACAAGATTAATTAATAATCATAAAATAATTGAAATCGATATAGAAAATGGTTTTTTATTTCAAGATTATTTGATAATTATTGTAATTTCGATTATGACATTACTAATTTCAATAATTTTTATTAAAGGCATTATCAGCCTTAAAGATTTTTTAGATAAATATAAAACTAATAATATTGTCCAAAATAGATTAATTTTCATTTTTTTAATTTTTATTGCCTTAGGCTTTTTAATCCCATCCCAAGTTGGTGGTGGCGTTAATACAATTAACTTTTTATTAAATCGAAATATTTTTAATATAAGTTTTTCTGTACTTGTGTTTTTATTAACATTAAAATTGTTCTTAACGATTATTTGTGCAAATGCTAAAATTAGTGGAGGTCTTTTGATTCCAACTTTAGCTATTGGCGCAATTACGGGGGCATTAATATATAAATTATTTATGCCTTTTCTGTCTAACGATGTTTTATATTTATGTATTTTATTATCGATGTTATCACTTTTTGCTTATACTACTAAATTGCCACTCACAGCAATTTGCTTAGCAATTAATTTTGCATCATATAAAATTGTTTTATTACCGATGGTAATTATAATGATTATCCTTTCTATTTTCCGCTATTTTGTAAAAACAGAAAGTATTTATGAAGAGTTGAAAAAACGTATAAGAGTTGCAAATTAATATTGAATTATTATAAAAAAATGATATAATATACTAGTAATTTTGGGTAATCGAGCATATTTATATGTTAGGAAAGTCCATGCTAGCACATTCTGTGATGAATGTAGTGTTTGTGCTTAACGAAACAATAAGTTAAGGCACCTTTTGGGTGACGGCGATCTTAGTCTAAAGTCTTTGACCATGATGATGATCATAAAGTGCCACAGAAACGATGTTACTAGAAATAGTAAAATGAAACGCGGTAAACCCCTCAAGCTAGTAATCCAAATTTGGTAGGAGCACTTCTAAGGGCGAATTAAGAAGCCACAAGGAAGGTAAGATTTTTTCTTACAGATAGATGATTACCGCCTTTTAAAGGTACAAAACATGGCTTATAGAAATTACATTAATTAAAAAAAAGCATCTTAGTATGCTTTTTTTCTTTTATTTTTTAACAAAATATTGTATAATAATTACTTGAAAGGAATGATACTATGGCCATTGAAATCCCTTATGAAAAATTAAAGGAACGACAAAAAAAGATTAGAAACTTTTCTATTATTGCCCATATTGACCATGGGAAATCGACTTTAGCAGATAGAATATTGGAAAAATGTAATGCTTTAGAAAAACGCGAAATGAAAGAGCAATTACTTGATAATATGGATTTAGAGCGTGAACGTGGAATCACGATTAAATTAAATGCCGTAGCCCTAAATTATAAAGCTTTAGACGGTGAAGAATATATCTTACATCTAATCGATACTCCAGGACATGTCGATTTTACATACGAAGTTTCACGTAGTTTAGCAGCTTGTGAAGGAGCGATTTTAGTTGTTGATGCAGCTCAAGGAATTGAAGCGCAAACATTAGCTAATGTTTATTTAGCTTTAGATAATAATTTAGAAATTTTACCATTAATTAATAAAATTGATTTACCAAGTGCTCAACCTGATGTAGTTAAGCAAGAAATTGAGGATGTAATAGGTCTTCCAGCAGATGATGCAGTCTTAGCATCAGCAAAAGTAGGAATTGGTATTGAAGAAATTTTAGAACAAATTGTTCATAAAGTTGAACCACCTAAAGGGGACCCACAAGCTCCAGTTCAAGCTTTAATCTTTGACAGTGCATTTGACCCATATCGTGGAGTTGTTGCTTTAGTGCGTATTGTAAATGGAACTATTAAGCGTGGAGATACGATTAAAATGATGGCGACAAATGCCATGTATGAAGTAGTTGAATTAGGTGTTAGAACACCTAAAGAAAAGAAATTAGATTATCTTACTGTTGGAGATGTTGGATTTATTACAGCTTCAATCAAAGATATTAATACGGTTCATGTTGGAGATACCATTACAACACTTGAAAATGAGTCATTAATCCCTCTTGCTGGATATCGTAAATTAAATCCGATGGTTTATGCGGGATTATATCCAATTGATACTTCCAAATATAATGATTTAAAAGATGCTTTAGATAAATTAAAATTAAGTGATGCTTCATTAGTTTATGAACCAGAAACATCTCAAGCCCTTGGATTTGGATTTAGAACTGGATTTTTAGGATTATTACACATGGATATTATCCAAGAGCGTATTTCACGTGAATTTGGAATTGAATTAATTGCTACTGCTCCATCAGTTATATATAAAGTTAATTTAACAGATGGAACACAAATTCAATTAGATAATCCATGTATGATGCCTCCTGTTCAAAAGATTAAATCGATTGAAGAGCCTTATGTAAAAGCAACAATTATGACTCCATCAGAATATGTAGGAGCCATTATGGAGCTATGTCAAAAGAAACGTGGAACATTTTTAGATATGCAATATATTGAAGAAAAACGTGTTTTAATCCATTATGATATGCCATTATTAGAAATCGTATATGATTTTTTTGATCGCTTAAAAAGTGGTACAAAAGGATATGCATCATTTGATTATGAATTAGGTGATTATAAAGAATCTAAATTACAAAAAATGGATATTTGTCTAAATGGTGATCCAGTAGATGCTTTATCATTAATTGTTCATAAAGATTTTGCTTACGCAAGAGGTAAAGTTATTTGCGAAAAACTAAAAGATTTGATTCCACGTCAGATGTTTGAAGTCCCAGTACAAGCGGTAGTTAACAATAAAGTTATTGCTAGAACGGATATAAAAGCAATGCGTAAAGATGTTTTAGCAAAATGTTATGGTGGAGATATCAGCCGTAAGAAAAAACTGTTAGAAAAACAAAAAGAAGGTAAAAAGAAAATGAAGGCTATCGGAAGTGTTGAAGTGCCACAAGAAGCTTTCATGGCAATTTTATCAAGCGAAGATTAATATTAAATAAAAAAATTACTAGGATACTTCTAAAATAGACAAAATAATTTAAGAATCAATACCTCTAATTATGATGTTTACTTTGGAGGTATTTTTTCATAATTAATGTTGAAAAAAGCTCATTTTAAGTGTAATATTAAATATGACATAAATTTTATTTTGAAAGGGGAGATCAAATGGAGTGGTTGGGATTTATTGCTTTATTACTTTTACTTTGTTATTCGTCTTATCCTTCTAAAGTAAAAAAACTTGAAGCAAAGATAAAGAAATTAGAAAAGAAACAAAAAGGAGATAGTTATATGGCAAGATTAATTAGTGACTTAGTTGGTAAGAAATGCAAGATAGTATTAGAAAATGCATTTGATATTAAGGGTACGGTATTAGATGCTGATGATGAATGGATTAAAATTGAAACTTGTCATTCAGATAAAAAAGAAAAAAACATTACAAAAATTATCAGAATTGAAGAAATTCATGAAGTGGAACTAATTAATGAATAACTTAGAGCTAAACTAAATAAACAATAAATGAGAAAACACCGCAGCAATGTGGTGTTTTTTGTTATAATAAGCCAAATTGATAGATATTATTAGAATGATTAAGTTTATCGGTTTAATATGATTTTCTAATAATCAATTAAAATAAAGCATTAAATTTATAATAATAAAAATATAATATTAAAAATAAGCGCAATTTAATCATTTTTTTATATATTATGACATTTTTTTAATTAAAAAAACAAATCGTTTGTAATATGATGACAAATAGTATTATAAATTAAATAAATATAATTTTTAATCTTAAGTAAAACTTGTAAAAAATAATAATAATTTTTTACTGCGATATCGATATAAAAATAATATATCTCCTTAAAACAGTCTTTTTTATAAGATATTAATAAAAATCGAAACTAAAAATTAAATCGTTTTTAAAAATAGATAAAGTAGTTATTAAAAAAATATAAAGTGATAAAATCATACAATAACCTATTAAAAATTTTTATTTTATTACAATATTAATTATAATAATCCCTTAAATTGTGATTATATTTGTTAGATATCTATTAAATTTGAATTTTTTATAAATATCGTTT
>CALVBA010000005.1 GCA_944325695.1 uncultured Anaeroplasmataceae bacterium | reverse complement strand
TGTTTGTTTGGTCACTTACATTTTAACATGATAGTAATCTCATGAGTTTTTTGTTGCACTTGTTATGATAAATCATCTAAATAAAAAAAGATTAATACCTAAAATACATAGATATTAATCTTTTTTATTCATTTCATAATTTTATAGTAACTAAATAATTTTTAATCTTTTGGTTTAAAAATTAACCCACAAACAATTGCAATAAAAATGGCGCTTCCAATTCCCGCTGAAACATTAGCTAAAACATTTGTAAAAATGCTAAGAAGACCTGCGCTTTCTAATAATGCACTTGCTCCATGTGTCAATAAATGGCCAAAACTCGTGATTGGTACTAATGCCCCTGCTTCGGCAAAGTCGATGATTTTATCGTAGATATGAAAGAAATCTAAAAGCGCCCCTAAAGCGACAAAATAACATGTTACTTGTCCAGGTGTTAATTTGAAAAAATCTTGAAAAACTTCAGCAAGAGCACATATTAGTCCCCCAACTAAAAAAGCATTTAAAAAGATCATTTTATCCCTCCTTCAACAACAACAATATGTGATATTGAAGGGATAGGTTCTTTTTGTAAATTCATTGTCGTATTTATTAAGGCTCCTGTTCCACACAATAATACCTTTTTATAAACACCATCTTCAATTAATTTTTTTATGTAGCCTGTAAAAACACTAGCCATGCAACCAGGTCCTGAACCACCACAAAATGTTAATTTAGGGTCATCAAAAATTAATCTTCCACAATCATTATAATTATTTATTGTTCCAAATTGTTCTTCTAATCCTTCTTTTACTATCTTAAATCCGACCTCAGATAAATCACCTGTTAAAATCAAATCATAATCATCTGGTTTAGTTTTAAAATAAGCAAAATGTCTAAATAAACTATCTAAAGCTGATGGAGCCATAATTGATCCCATGTCAAATTGATTATAAAAATCGAAATCCATAACTCTACCAATTGTAACTTCACTTAATTTCAATCCTGTATTTTCTGATTTGATGATTTGCGTTACCGAAGCAGTTACAGTAAATGTTGTAGTAATCGCTTTTGCTCCACCATATTCAGCAGGATTTCTAAATTGACGTTCTGCGGTTAAATTATGCGAACTGGTAGAAACTAAAATCTTATTTAAGTTACATCCCATGGCCATACTTCCAACAATTAATCCTTCAATAAAGGTCGCACATGCACTATATACTCCTAAAAAAGGGACAGGATATTCTTTATAAGTATAATTACTAGCTGCAATTTGGTTTAATAAATCTCCACCAATAACACAATCTAAATCATTAATCGTTAATCCTTCTTTTAATAGCGTTAATTTGATGGCTTTTTTTAGCATGGCTACTTCTGTTTTTTCAAATGAATCTTCTCCTGATAAATAATCGTTTATCGATTCATCAAAATATTTTCCTAAAGGTCCTTTTTTTTCAAGTGGTCCAACAACAACGCTACTTAAACCCAAGTAAACATTGTTAAATATTAGATGTCCTTTCATATAAGCATACCTAAGAAGCGCACTAATGAAACAATAATTCCAAAAAAAACCCCGCACGCTATAACACTTCCTGCTAGTTTGAAGACATTAGCACAAATCCCAAGAAAAAAACCCTCTGGTTTGTATTCCATGGCACTAGAAGTCATCGAATTAGCAAATCCTGTAATTGGTATTACAGTTCCAGAACAAGCAATTTGTCCAATTTTATCATATAAATTTAATCCCGTTAATAAACTAGCAACTAAAATAAGCTGTAATGTCATTAAGCTTCTTGCATCTTTTACTTCTAAATGTAACATTTGTTCATTAAATGCAATTAGTAATTGCCCAATTAAGGAAATAACACCACCAAAAAGAAAACTATAACTAGCATTTTTTATAATTGGAGTATTTTTTTTATTGCGCATTACCAACGGCATATATTTTTTATTATTATTCAATTTATCACCATTTGATATTATGGTGATATTTTATTTTTTTATGCTAAATTTTTTGTTATTGTAATTTTGGTACCACAACTATCGCTTATAATTTTAAAATCATCACTAAAAACTTGCATAATTGTAAACCCTAAACCACTTCGCTCATCATCATCTTTAGTTGTATACATCGGTTTTAATGCCAATTCTAAATTTTCAATACCTTTCCCATTATCAATTATTTCCATTGTCAAAATATTGTCTTCTTGCATTAAGTTGACTGTCACGTAACGATTTAGATCATTATCATAACCATGGATAATAGCATTGGTCACAGCTTCGCTTAAAATTGTTTTTATCTCATTGATAATATGTATATTAGGGTCGCTATCTACAACAAAAATAGCTGCGATATTACGTATTTTTTTGACATTTATTATATCTGATTTAATTTTGACGCTGATAAAATTATCCATTTTTCTCCTCCAAATACTTTTTTGCGTTTATTTCATTATCAATAATATGAATTAATCTTTTAATACCACTTAAACCAATTATTTTCTCTAAATGATCATTAATATTACATAGAATAACGCATCCATTTTTAACTTTTAATTGTTGGAATCTTCCTAAAATAACCCCGATACCACTTGAATCCATGAAAGTTAATTCTTCTAAATTAAAAATAATATTACAAATATCATAATCAACAATTACTTTACATAAATTATCTTTTAAGCTTCTTGCATAGCTTTCATCTAATTCACCTTTTAAACGTGCGTATAGTAATTTGTCGTCGATTCTTAAATTAACCGATAACATCTAACCCCTCCCTAACTGACATTATATCTAAGTTTTGAGGAATTTTTATATTTATTTTTTTTATCGAATATTTCTTGACAAATATTATATATCTTTATTTCATTTCAATTATTAATTTGCTTCTTTTTACTATTTTTTAGCGAAATTTCAATTTAGATGGCTAAACAAAAAAGGCGTAAGATTAATTCAATAAAATTAGCTTTCTTAACAACAACATTTGTTATTAATTCCATCTCTTTTACTACTTCATCATCTATTTTAATAATCAAATAATATGTTTTATCTTTTATAATAATTTCAGTATCATATTTAATCTTTTTATTTTTCAAATCTATTATACTATAATCTTCACTTGCGACATAATAAAAATTACTTGGGCTATATAATATGGATATTTCTTCTTTAAAGATATCTCCTTTTTGTACTATTGACGTTTTTTCATATAGACTATGACCATGATTTAATAATTTTAACGTTTCATCATTTCTAATGGTAGCTTTAGGTGAGCCTAAAACAACACTAATTAATCGCATATCATTTTTCGATTTGGTAGCGACTAAACAATACCCTGATTTAGTTGTCCATCCAGTTTTTAACCCATCAACTCCTAAATTTCGTCCAATCAATTTATTGGTATTTACTAACCAAAAAGGGTTGGAACTATCTTTTCTTACATAATCATCATATACATTTGTAATTTCTAATACTTGCGGATATTTTCGTAATAATTCTTTTGCAATTAAAGATAAATCATACGCTGAGGAATAATGATTTTCATCACTTAAACCGGTAACATCACTAAAAAGAGTATTTTTACAACCTAATGCCATAGCTTTTTCATTCATCTTACTAACAAAATTTTCAACTGTTCCATGACAAGCTTCTGCTAAAACAACAGATGCATCATTAGCACTGGCAATTACCATACTTTTAAATAAATCATTAAAGCTCATCGCTTCATTTTCTTCTAAATAAATTTGTGTACCACCCATCGATACGGCATACGCACTCGCATTCATAATATCGGTATTATTAATAATTTTTTCATCCAACGCTTCGTATACTAAAAGCATCGTCATGATTTTAGTTACACTTGCTATATTTAATCGTTCATCTTTATTTTGTTCATAAAGGATCAAATCACTATCCAAACTAACTAAAATAGCACTTTTAGCCTCAATTTTAAATTCATTTGCTCTAGCAAAAGGAAATCTCATAGCCATCATAACTAACACAAGCATTAATACTTTTTTGATATTTATCACCTAATAAAGACTATTATAAATAAGAAAGATTATGCCTAAAAAAATAAAAAAGCAGTTATCTAATAATGATACCTGCTTTGAATGACTTCAATTAACGTATTACATCTAAAATTAATTTTTTTTCGGTTTTTTCTTTTGTATATTTAAAAGCATCACAAACTTTACTAATCGCTTCTTCTGTTCTTAAACCATTAGTGTGAATATAACACACTACATCGCCTTTATTAACATAATCGCCAATTTTTTTATCTAAGACAATTCCTACTGCCATATCGATTTTATCATCTTTAGTTTCTCGACCTGCACCTAATAACATCGCAGCTAAACCAATCGATAAAGCATCAATATAAGCGATATATCCAGTTTCTTGTGCACATACTGGAATGACTTCACTTGCTTTAGCAAAGTTATTTATATCCATTACATAATTGACATCTCCACCTTGAGCTATAACCATTTCCATAAACTTATTAAATGCTTTTCCATTTTGTAAATTTTCACGAAGTTTTAAACATGCTTCTTCTCTAGTTTGACAGACATTTGCATCTAAGGCTAAATATGAACCAATTTCTACACATAAATCAGTTAAATCTTGTGGACCATGACCTTTTAAAGTATTAATAGCTTCTATTACTTCTAGACTGTTTCCAATCGCAAAACCTAATGGTTCATCCATATCAGTTAAAATTGCGGTCATTTTTCGTCCACAATTTTTCCCAATATTAACCATTAAATTAGCTAATTTGCGCCCTTCTTCAATTGTTTTCATAAATGCTCCACTTCCTACTTTAACATCTAGACAAATTGCATCAGCACCGCTTGCTAATTTTTTACTCATAATTGATGATGCAATTAAAGGAATTGATGGAACAGTTCCAGTTACATCACGTAGCGCATAAAGTTTTTTATCGGCTGGACACAAATTTCCTGTTTGCCCAACAATCGCAATTCCTGTTTTATTTACAATTTCTTTAAATGAATCCATATTCTGATTAATATTAAATCCTTTAATTGATTCTAATTTATCTAAAGTTCCACCAGTATGACCTAAGCCTCTTCCACTCATTTTAGCTACTTTAACTCCTAATGAAGCAACAAGTGGTCCTAAAACCAAACTTGTTTTATCTCCAACTCCACCTGTAGAATGTTTATCTACCTTAATTCCTTTGATTGATGATAAATCCATAACATCACCACTGTTTAACATTGCCAAAGATAAATTTGTAGATTCTTCATCATTCATTCCTTGGAAATAAATAGCCATAGCTAAACTTGACATCTGATAATCTAAAATGGTTCCATTTGTGTAACCTTCAATAATAAAATTAATTTCTTCTTTACTTAAACTGTGGCCATCACGTTTTTTTTCAATTAAATCGACCATTCTCATTTTTAACACATCCTTTTTAACAGTACTTTATTTTATCATATTTATTACATTTTTAAAAGCCTAAAAAAACGTTATGAATAATCATAACGTTAAAAGCGATTTTTAGAAAAATTATTCCGCCATCCAGTAAATTTAACACCTGTCGTATTTAATCGGCGAACAACTTTGAATAAACATACATCACTTGACTCTTTTGTTCTTTCAACAAATACTGTATGCTTATGGGTTTTTGTTGCAATAATAGCCACCTCAATCATGCATGAAAAACGAACTAAAAATGAATATTCATGCGATGTTAAATAATCATAATGCGGACACTTTAAAAAGCTAAAAGACATAACATCGCTTGAAATATCTTTAATTTTAATATCTTTATTAGCGTATGTTTCATTTAAGAATTTTTTAAAATGCTTTTTAAAATATTTAAAGTTATTATATAAAATTTTAAAACTGCGTTTTTCTTTAATCTTTTTAGCTAGGTCAAAGTGTTGAAGATACATAATTTCTAAGGCTTCATTTTCATCATATATATCAGATAAAGCTATAAATGTAGCAATTGCTGGAATTTCTTCTTGCAGATATAAATTAAAATCAACTTCATTTTCTAAATCTTCTTTAATTAAATCTTTAATATTTGCGATAATATTTTTTCGGATTTTGTATTGGGTATAATCTTCGATATTACTATAATTAGAATTTTCAAAAATCTCATCAACTTCATACGGAAAATCTTCAACAATATTTTCTTCAATCACATCTAAATCATCATTTAAAATTTTTCTTTTAACTTCTTCAAAACTAGGCATTTTTTCTCCTTTTTATAATTTTAAATCCAGCTAAAATTATAATTAAAATTAAAATAATATAATCTATTATGGCACCACAAATTAATAATTTAATATTTTGAAAAACAATACCACAAAATAAAATTAAACTTCCGATAAAAAAAGCAAACATCATATTTGTAAAAATAATTAAATCTTTTCGATTAAAATTATTCTTCATCATTAAATTCCTTATTGATTAAGTTGAAGAAATGATCACCTAACTCAACTGTTGTCAAATCTTTATATTCTTCATAACGCATTGGTTCTAATATCTTAACGTCAATTTTTGTTTTACGACGTAAAGCATTTTTAGAAATCTTAGAAGCTCCTTTAATCACAACAGGAACAATATCAGCTTCTGGTTTTGTAGCTAGTTTATATGCTCCTGGTCGGATATCGACCATTTTTTCTGTGTCACGCGTTTTAATTCCACCTTCTGGGAAAACCATCATCGGATAACCATCTTCAACTTGTTTATATCCTTGACGTAAATTTTTTAATGCTTCACGATCGTTTCCACGATCAATTGGAATACAACCAATTGAATACATTAACCCACGTAAAAAAGGAACTTTTAAAAGATTATCCTTAGCTACAGCTGCCATCGGATTTTTAAAAATTTCATAAATAATCATAACATCACATTTAGATTTATGATTTCCAATTACAACATATTTACGTCCATAAGGAATATTTTCTTTTCCTTCAACTTTAATTCTAAATCCTAAAAGACGATTTAAAAACCATACAAATTGATAAATAATCGCATGTTTAATTTTACTATTATATTTTGATTTTAATAAATAAGGGTAAATAAAAATTAACACCAATAAAACAAGTGTGATAACACTTAAAAGAATGGATACAATTGTCCATAAAATAAAATAACCAACGCTTAAAACGGTTAAATGTGTAAATAATAGCATATAACCGATATATAATAATAATAAAACAAAAATTACTGCCATTTATTTTTTCTTCCTTTCATAAACACAAAATGATAAAACATCAATATCGTTTTGTTTGATTAAATTGTAGTTGTTTTCATCATAGTAAGGAAAATATGCATCACCATCATATTCTTCATTAATTTTCGTGACATATAAATAATCTGCATATTCTAATGCTTTTTCATAAATCATACTCCCACCACAAACAAATAAATCTTTTTCTTTAGGGTAATTTTGCAAAAAATTAGTCAGATCTTTTACAAGAACGTATTCGTTATTATCATTTAAAGTATTAGAAGCAACATAAATTTTTTTAAAAGGTAATGGACGATCTTTATAATATGTTTTTAACGATAAATAAGTATTTTTTCCCATTAAGACATCTTGGTTTTGAGTATGATTTTTAAAATATTGTAAATCTTTTTTATAATGCCATGGAATTTTATTTTCTTTTCCAATTAAATTATTTTTATCCATTGCCCAAATTAATTTAATCATTATACAGCAACCTTCCCTTTTATAGCCTTATCAGGATTATATCCTTCTAAAGTGAAATCTTCATATTTAAAATCTTCAATATTTTTTATTTGTGGGTTTAAATGCATTTTAGGTAATTTTTTGGGCGTTCTTTTTAATTGTAGTGCAATTTGTTCAAAGTGATTGCTATAGATATGAGCATCTCCTAATGTATGGACAAACTCTCCTACTTCCAAATCACATACTTGGGCAATCATCATTGTCAACAATGCATATGATGCAATATTAAATGGAACTCCTAAAAAAACATCAGCACTACGTTGATATAACTGACACGAAAGTTTATTATCTACGACATAAAATTGCATGAAACAGTGACACGGTGGTAAAGCCATAGATGCTATTTCTTTTGGATTCCAACTGTTTATAATTAATCGACGTGAGTTAGGATTACATTTTATTTCTTCAATCAACGATTGTAGTTGATCAATGCCATCAAAATTACGCCATTGTTTTCCATAAACTGGTCCTAAATTACCATATTTTTCTGCAAAAAGTGCATCTTCTTTAATTTTTAAAGCAAATTCTTCAATTGTTTCATTTTGAAAATCAGCACTTTTCTTATATGCTTCATAAGGCCATTCATTCCAAATTCTAACATCATTATCTACTAAATATTTAATATTTGTAGAACCACTTATAAACCATAATAATTCATGAATTATACTTTTAAGATGAACCTTTTTAGTAGTTAATAAAGGAAATCCTTCATTTAAATTAAAATGCATTTGATATCCGAAAATAGATTTAGTTCCTGTATTAGTTCGATCAGCTTTATACGTTCCATCATCCATAATTTTTTTACATAATTTTAAATACTGTTCCATCGTTTTTCACCCTTAATTTTTATTTTAATATAATTACTATGATTTAAATTATATTATAAATTCACTGAATTTTCAAGGTTAAGGATGATAAAAACTTTTTAGCACAACATAAAACAAAAGACCTTAAATATAAGGTCTTTTTAATCTAATAATTCTCTCAGCTATTTTGAAGTTAAAAAAGTAACACGTTCGGCAATGATTTCTGGATAGTTAAATGCTTTTTCATCACTACATGTATGTCTATCCATTACAATACGACCACGTAAATTAATCATATCCCCTCGTTTACAATACATACTAACATTTCGCGCTATCCCTTGCCACAGTGTAGCTTTAATAAAATCTGTTTCATAAGTATCGTTTTTTGGGTTTTTAAATTCTCTTTGGACGGCTACAGTGATTAAAGCTTTACACTTATCATTTTCTAATTCTACGATTTCAACATCATGAACTAACCGGCCTGTTAAAATAACGATATTCATTTTCCCACCTCCCTTTTCTTTACTATAACAAAAATTTATATTAAATAAAAATCTTATAACGTGATTTAAGAATAAGTATTTTAGCCTTATTGCGAAAAAAATGTCATTTGCTTAAACTTTTTTTCTTTAAAATAAAAATTTTCATTATTTTTAATATAAAACATAATTATGTTTGATTTATAACAAACTTACGATTTAAAAAATATTTTCAATTGATGATTAATTTACTAAAAAAACCTTTAGAAGATGATATTAATTTATAATTATTACAATTTAATAAATTAATTTTAAAAAAATAACTTTAAAGATGCCTTAAATTGTATTTTTTTTATTTTTATTTTGATTAAATATTCTAAAATAAGGTAAAAAAAAAGACTTAAATCAAAAGATTTAAGACTTTTATTTTAAAATAGCAGCACTAATACATTCTTCTTTAAAAATATTTTTTAATTCTATGATATCATTATAAGAAATACTTTCTAAAATTTCATTCATAGAAAAATAATTCTCATTTAAAAAAGTGTATCTTGTAAAAACATTCACTATATTTTCAATCGAATTTAGTGACATAATGAAATTTCCTTGAAGTTTTTTCTTAAGTCTATTAAAATCATTTTCATCAAAATTATGATTTTCTTTATTAATTAAAATATCATGTAGTCTTTTTTCTAATTTTTCTGGATTATTCGATGATCCACCTAAAATAATAAAATTATAATCTTTTTCGCATTCCAAATTTACTTCAAAGTCATCACTAATTAAATCCTCATCAAATAATTGTTCATAGTTTTGACTTGATTCTCCTAAAATCAATGATAATAACATACTTAATTTTAGTTCTTCTTTTGCAATGTTTTCTTTAATTAAAGGTAATTTTATACCCATTAAAAATAAACTTACATTGACATTTTTTTCAATTACTTGTTGTTTTACAAGAACATTTTCTGGCTCATCAAATTGATTTTGATATATTTTTAATGGTTGCTTGAAAGTAAATGAAGCTATTTTATCTTTAATTTGCTTAATATATTCTTCAACATTTATCTTACCACAAGCCACAAAAACCATATTTGATGGATGGTAATAATTGCGATATACATCTTTTAAATGCTGGTAATCAATTTTTAATACATCGTCAACTGTCCCACTTACTTCATCACGAATTGCGTTATTTTTATACATATTTTTCAATAAAGCAGTTTGTAACATAACATATGGGTAATCTTGATACATTTTTACTTCCTCAGTTATGATTCCTTTTTCACGATTCGTCGATTCCTCATTAAACGTATCGGTATAAACAAAGTCTAATAAAATATCCGTAGCTTCTTTTAATTTTGTAGTCGTTGAAAATAAATATGATGTTTGTGTATGGGAAGTAAAGGCATTAGCTTGTGCTCCAATATTTGATAAATGCATAAAGGCATCGCTTTTATCCGGCAATTCAAATATTTTATGTTCTAAGAAATGAGCTGTACCCGGAATAACATCTTTTAAATTTCCATCTTCATCATAGAAGTGATTATTAATCGCTCCATATTTAGTTGAAAGTGTGACATATGTTTTATTGAAATTATTTTTTGGAATAAAATAAACTTGTAAACCACAGTCTAATTTCTCATAATATAAGGTTTCATTGATGTGTTTTAAATTAATTTTTTGCATTATAATCACCTCGTAAGAAATAAATGGTATCTAATTGCAAGGTTTTAACACACTCTTGTAAATCTGATACTTTTATATTATCGATTAATTCAAATAATTCATCTGTTGTGATTTTTTCATTAAGAACAATCTCAGTATATGCTTTTGACATCATTTGGCTTTGGTTATCCAGAGATTCTAAATAGTTATTTTTAAATGCCACTTTTGTCATTTCTAATAATTGATCAATTTGTCCTTTTTCAATAACTTTTATTTGTTCTTCAATAATATTTACAACCTGTTCATATTTGTCAAAACTAATTCCGGAGTTAATAACTAATACCCCTTTATAAGCATCATACCGACTACTAATTGAATAACATAAAGAATTTTTTTCACGTACATTAGTAAATAATAAGGAATGTGGATATACTCCTAATAAAAGATTTAAAAGTAGCATGGAATAATAATTTTTACTATCACGATAAATATTACTACGATATCCCATCCATAAAATTCCTTGGTTAACGTCTTTAATTACAACTTCATTTTTTAATTTGAAATATGGAATTTCTTTATCAATTAATGAAATATTTTTCTTAGAATGCTTAAAAGTAAATTTAGTTTCAATTACTTTACTTATCAAATCAGGTGTGCTCGCACAAATAATAATATCTAATTTATTTGTTTGTAAAAAACGTTTATAGTAATCATATAAATTACAACTATTTACATTTTTTAAATCATCTAAATATCCACTGACAACTAAACCATATTTTTCATTTTTAAACATAATAGCATTAAATTCGTTATATGCTTTTTTTCGTGGTTCGTCTTCAACGCTTAAAAGTTCTTCTTTCAAAATTTGAATTTCATCTTTAACTAATTTATTAGAAAAATGACCATCCTCTAAATACGGTTCATATAACAATTCATAAGCCAAATCAACTACATCATTGATAAAGTTTTCTTCTTTAATATATTCAACTGCTGGAATTTTAAAAGTAAATGTTACTAAACTAGCACAACCTACTTTTGTTGTCGAAGCTGTGATCATACTTCCATACAATCCCTCTAATCGCATACTAATAGCTTTTTTTGATGGATATGTTTTTGTTCCACTTCGTAAAACGTGTGGTAAGATACTTCTTAATGTTGCCTCATCACGATTTAGTAAATCTGTAAAGCGAAATGTGATTTGTGCTGTTTTAAATTTATCGGTTTTAATTAAATATAGGTTATAATTCTCATTTTCTATTACTTGATACATGATTTCACCTCTTATATATTATTGCCTAAAAAAAGGCACTTATAATAAAAGACACCTCAAAGTAGTTCGAAGTGTCTAACATCTACAACTATTAGGCCATTTCTAACGCTAAACGCATCATTTCTGTAAATGATTTTTGGCGTTCTTCGGCTGTTGTTTCAACATGTGTAACTAAAGAATCAGAAATTGTTAATAAACATGCAGCTTCTTTATTTAATAATCTTGCATTTGCAAATAAGGCAAATGATTCCATTTCAACACATTCAACACCTTCTTTAGCTGCTAATTTTAAACCATAATCGAATTCCTTATGATAAAAGACATCACTTGAGTGAATTTTAGCTAAATGAAGTTTAATACCGATTTCTTTAGCTTTTTCGATAATAGCTTGATTTAAGCTTTCTGTTGGATATAAAATGTGGTCATCACTTCCATCTAAGGCTTGAGCAAATGTAGATTCACTATATGCTGAGTTAGCTAATACTACATCATAAACATTTAACTTATCTGTATATGCTCCAGCTGAACCAATACGAATAATTCGTTTTACATCATAGAATTTATATAATTCAAATGAATAGATTCCAATACTAGGCATTCCCATTCCTGAACCCATAACTGTAATTTTTTTACCATTATAGTATCCAGTAAATCCTAACATATTACGAACACTATTAATTTCTTTAACATCTTTTAAAAATGTATCAGCAATAAATTTAGCACGTAGCGGGTCACCAGGCATTAAAACTGTTTCCGCAACATCTTCTTTATTGATAATATTAATATGAGGCGTTGGAATCATTGTTTCCACCTCCAAAGATTGTTGTTCCATTTGATGTTCCGATGCGTGAAGCTCCTGCTGAAACCATAGCATCGAAATCAGCTTTTGTACGTACTCCACCACTTGCTTTAACTAAAGCTTTATCTAAAACAGTATCTTTCATAAGTTTAACATCAGTTTGTGTTGCTCCACCTGTTCCAAATCCTGTAGAAGTTTTTACATAATGAGCTTTAGCATTGACAGCACGTCTACATACTTCAACTTTTTCTTCATCTGTTAAATAACAAGTTTCAATGATTACTTTTACTAAAGTACCATTAGCAGCTTCGACAACTGCACGAATTTCTTCTTCAATATAGTCATAATCATGCTCTTTTGCTTTTCCAATATTAATAACCATATCGATTTCTTCAGCACCATTTTGAATAGCATCTTTTGTTTCAAAAACTTTTGTAGCTATTGTATTAGCACCTAAAGGAAACCCAATTACAGTACATGTTAAAACACCACTACCTTGTAAAAATTCATGTGCATCTTTAACAAAGCAAGGATTAATACAAACGCTCATAAAATCATATTTAATCGCTTCTTCACATAATTTTTTTACATCTTCTTTCGTAGATGTAGCTTTTAAAACTGTGTGATCAATAAATTTTGTTTCTTTCATTCTAGAATTCCTTTCTTAATTAAATATCGATGATATCTTCGATATCTATTCTAATGAAATTATCTTCCAATTCTCTAAACTTATTTTTATTCATTATTTTTAAAATCTTTTTAAATGAATGTTTGGCACTAATTCGAGTATCTTTAACAAAAATAGGTAACTCTGATAAATGTTTTGCGATTGCTTTATTAACTTCGTCAAAAGAATAAAGCATTTCTTTACCATCTTTTTTATATATTACATAATCTAATTTAGGCGGAAAAACCGTATTAACTCCATGAATCCATTCAATTGCTGTTTTTACTGTATTCCCATTTAAAGGTTTAAAGAAAAGATAATTCGGAACAGTAATATCATCATTTTTTAAGTATGTTTTTATTGATTCAATAATGTATTGATATTTTAGAATTTGATTTAAATAATCTTTTTCCATATAATACATTTTTTCATATTCATCTAAAGATTTTTCTTTAAAAGCTTTTTTTATTATTTCGTAAACTGTTACTAATAATTCTTTACGAAAAGGTAAGACATTATCAAATAGTTCGTTATAAATAAAAATTTTAAATTCTTCACATAATTCAGCGATAATTTCAAAGATGATTTCGGCTTTATATGTTGGTAGTAACGGTGAAATCTCTAAGTGAAAATTAATGTCTAAGTACTTAGGATCTAGCCTATGAATATCTGAAACGATACTTTTTGGCGTTAACGCAAAATCAGCATATAATTTAATGTTATCATCTTCAAATGAAAAATATATGGTGTTATCTTTTTCATATGGTTTAATATTTTTATAATTTTCAAAGAATTCAAACAAAGCTTCAACATCAATCTTACGAGTTTTTTCTTTAAAGAAATGAACAAAAAATTTCACTAACACTACCCCCAAAAACTTTTTTAAAATTATAACACATTTTGCAAAAAATGTCAAAATAAATTACATGAAAAACTATTTTAAATTAAAATTAGTTTATACGTAAATTGACTACTTAATGCATAAAAATCATTTTGGTTGCTAATAATTTTTATTTTTTAGTGGTATCTAAAATTAGTGGTGTTACCGAAACATATCCATTATTAAATGCATGGACATCGGTCCCTTCTACACCAACAAAATTTGTTTTATTATCGTATGTATACTTTCCATTTGCCAATTTAATAACACCATCATCGTGTAAATATCCACCTAAAACTGTTGTTTTAATTTCTTTATGTAATACTTTTTGTGGAAAGTTAACATTAATAACTTTTTCATCATGATATAAATTATTAAATAATAGTTGCTCTATAAAATAACGAACATCATCAACAATCTCTTCACTATTTAATGGACAACTCAAAGCAACACTGCGATATCCTAAAAGTGCAGCTTCTTTACTAGCTGCAACTGTTCCTGAATAAAGAGTGTCCATCCCTAAATTAATGCCATCATTAATTCCAGAAAAAATGATATCACAATCTGGAACTAAATACTTAGCAAATCTAGAACAATCAGCTGGTAATCCATCAACAGTATATAATTCATATTTGTCATTTTGATATTTAATTAGACTAAATTCATGCTTTAAAGTAACACCATGGCTTTTAGCGCTACAGTGATTACTTGGAACAATTGCAACAACTTCACCATACGAAGTAAGGATATCCGCTAAAACGCGGTATCCTACTCCATTAATTCCATCATCATTTACAACTACAAATTTCATGCTTTTAAAATATTTGCGCAACGAGGACATAATTCGTCTTCATCAACGCTATCAACTACACTCCAGCATCGAGCACAAATAGCACCAGAAGCCGCTTTTACAGTTACATTAAAACTATCGCCTTTTGTGAAGTTAATTTTTGATACAATTAAAATTTGAGCAACATTATTAATGCTTGCAAATACTTTTTCAGATTCATCATCTAAAACAATTTCTAATAAAGCATTAAATGATTTACCAATAATTTTATTAGCACGAGCTTCTTCTAATGATTTTAAAATTATATCACGATATTGCATGAATTTTTCAAATTTTTCGTAAACATGATTATATGAACTTAATTCTAATACCTCTGGCATATCACATAGATATACATCTTCTAAATGTTCTTCAGGTAAGAATTGATATGCTTCACTCATCGTATGTGGTAAGATTGGTGTTAATAATCTAATTAATCCTGAAGTAATTTCATATAAAACTGTTTGAACTTGCAAACGACGTAATGAATCTTGTTTTTCAATATATAAAATATCTTTCGTAAAATCTAAATAAAAAGCACTTAAAGTATTTGTAATAAATTGATTTACACTACGATATACCTCACCAAATTCAAATTCATCATAGCTTTCTTTTACATATTTAACGAAATTATTAAATTTAATTAATGTATATTGATCAACTTCTTCTAAGTTAGCAAATAAAACTTTTTTGTTAATATCGAAATCAGAAATATTAGCTAGCATAAAACGTAACGTATTACGTACTTTACGGTATGATTCTGAAACTTGTTTAATCAATTCTTGACTCATAACAAAGTCACTTCGATAATCAACAGAAGCAACCCATAAACGTAAAATGTCAGCACCCATTTCATTACATACTTTAATCGGATCTACGGTATTACCTAATGATTTAGCCATTTTTCTTCCTTGACCATCTAATGTAAATCCATGTGAAAGAACGTTTTTATAAGGAGCAATTCCAGTAGTTGCTACTCCTGTAATGATACTTGAATTAAACCATCCACGATATTGATCTGACCCTTCTAAATATAAATCTGCAGGATAAGATAAACCGCGACGTTTTAATAAAGTATGACTTGATCCTGAATCAAACCATACATCCATAATATCGGTTTCCTTAGTGAATAAACCATTTGGACTTCCTGGATGAGTAAATCCTTCTGGTAATAATTCTTTAGCCTCTTTCATAAACCAAATATTTGATCCATGTTTACCAAATAAATCAGCAACATGTTTAAATACTTCTTGGTCTAGGATTTCTGTTCCATCTTCTGCATAAAAAATTGGAATTGGTACTCCCCATACACGTTGTCTTGAAATACACCAATCATGACGATCTTTAATCATATTACTAATACGGACATCTCCCCATTTTGGATTCCAATTAACGCTAGAAATAGCTTTTAAAATATCATCTTTAATTGGATCAATTGAAGCAAACCATTGTGGAGTCGCTCTAAAAATAACTGGTTTTTTTGTTCTCCAATCATGTGGATAGCTGTGAACAATTGGAATTAATTTTAATAAACTTCCACATTCATCCATGTCTTTAATAATTTCTTTATTGCATTCTTCATAGAACATTCCTTCATATTTACCAGCTTCACTTGTCATAACACCTTTACCATTTACTGGACATAAAATATCAAGATTATATTCTTTTCCAGCAATGAAATCATCTTCTCCATGTCCTGGAGCGATATGAACTAATCCAGTTCCATCTGATGTTGAAACATAATCTGCATTAATACATGGACTTATGCGGTCATATAATGGATGTTTATATTGTAAATGTGTTAAATTATCGCCTGTAATTTCTTCTAAAACTACAACATTTTCTAATCCTAATAATTCAGTTAATTTTTCTTGTAAGTCTTTTCCAAAGATTAAACGTCCTTTGTTTGTATCACATACGACATATGTAATTTCTGGACCAGCACATACAGCTAAATTAGCCGGTAATGTCCATGGAGTTGTCGTCCAAACAACAAAACTAGCATTTTTGAAGTTATTTTCTCCATTAACAATTGGAAGTTTAAAATAAATAGATGAATCTTCACGGTCATGATATTCAATTTCCGCCTCAGCTAAAGCTGATTCACTTGATGGTGACCAATAAACAGGTTTTAGCCCTTTATAAATTAATCCTTTTTCAGCCATTTTCGCAAATAACAAGATTTGATCTTTTTCAAAATCATGTTGTAAAGTAATATATGGATGTTCATAATCAGCTAAAACACCTAAACGTTTAAATCCAACTTCTTGGCGTTTTACTTGTTTATAAGCATATTCTTCGCATAAAACTCTAAATTCTAAAGATGTTTTTTCTTTACGATTTACTCCAGCTTTTGTTAGTGCAGTTTCAATTGGTAATCCGTGTGTATCCCATCCTGGAATATAAACAGACTTATATCCATTCATGTTTTTATAACGAACAACAAAATCTTTTAAAATTTTATTTAAGGCATGTCCTAAATGAATATCTCCATTAGCATAAGGAGGTCCATCATGTAATGTATATTCTTTTTTGTCTTTATTTTTTTCAATTACTTTATTGTATAAATCCATTTCTTCCCATTTTTTTTGTATCAATGGTTCTTTATTACCTAGATTTCCACGCATTTCAAAACCTGTTTTACCCATTAATAAAGTATCTTTGTAGTCTTTCATATAATCACTCCTTTAAATAATAAAAAGCCCTTAAGATTCAATCCTAAGGGCGAAAATAACCGCGGTACCACCTTAATTCCGATAAAAAATCGGCACTTAAAATCCGTAACGTGGAAAGACGCTATATCCTACATATCAGTATAGTACTCCCTAGTGATATATTTAAAAATATTTTCCTTGGCTTGCACCATCCCAAGTTCGCTAAAAAATATTATTTTAAATACGTGTCTAGTTCACAGTAATTGTTATTAATTTGCGCACTAATTATACCATGCTTTCTGATATTATGCAATATCTTTTATCGGAGTTTACCAACTTCAATAACTAAGTTATTTTGTTTAGTATGACCTTTGATTTGGACAATTTTTAATCGTCCTTTTTTCATTACAGATAAAAGATCAGACTCTTTTAAATTAGCACTTGGATTATCACATAATATACCATTCAGTTTAACCATTTTATTTTTGATTACTTCAAATGCTTGATTACGACTTAGATTATATGCTTTAGCTAATATAGCATCTAATCTTAATGAACTACAAATAATATCACTATAAAGATATTCGTCTTTAACCTCAATATTGGGATTAAAAACTTCTTCTAATGTAATATAATGTCTATTTATAGTATTAAATTCTTCTTTGATGTATTTAGCAATTTCCTTACAAACAATTAAAAAACATTCATCATCACAAATAATATCGCCAATTGACTCTCTTGTAATTCCTAAGCTTAAAAGAGTACCAAGAACTATTCTATGTGATAAAGTAAGATATTTTTTAGGATATTTAATTTTAAAAATCACAACCTTAAAGTCACTTTTTTCATAATCAAAATTGGTTATTAAAGCTCTTTTATATTCACTTTGTTCATATCCACCATAAAAATAGGCATTGACTTGATATTTTTTGGCAATTGTTTTTACAACTTCTTGATCATAAGAACTTAAAAACTTAGTTAAATGAATCTTTGAATCATTATACGCTGATAAACAATAATTCGTTATCTTTTTTAAAAAATCATCGTTATTATACTGCATTTTATTCCTTTAAATTTCTAATAAATTCATCTAAAGAGCCATCTTGAAAATCAACTTTACGAGCAAATAAGTATGTATCATCAGTGATTTTACGTGTTTCACCATCAATTGCATAAATCGCTCCTTGTAAAAAGGCAAGCATCTTATTTCCCGCATCAATATCTAATTTTTCAAAGCATAAAACAAGGGGTGTCCCTTGTTTTAATTTGTCAACTAAAACAGCCATTCGACCATCATCATTAGCTATAACTTCAAATAAAATTCTATCTTTAGCTACAGTATCAAATTCCTGTAGCTCTTTTTCATTATTTTTTTTTAAAAATGATAATGCCATTTATATCCACATCCTTAAAGTTATTATCTTTAATGATATTTTACCATGAAAAGAAGATTTAATTTACTTATTTATCATTTTCTTCTTTTAATCGTGAGTAAATTTTCGCATTTCTTCCTTCACGTAATGTAATTAATGTTGTATCAGTATATTCTGATAAAATTTCCATTCGTTGTGGTGGACAAGCTAACACAATTTGAATCGGCATTGAAGTGATAAATCCCATCATCGCTTTCATACGAGAAGAGTCCATTTTATCAAATACTTCATCAAATAAGACAAGTCCAATTGTATCACTTAATGAGTTTTTATTTGAACGTTGATATAAACGAACAAACGATGCAATAATAGCTACATAAAATGGAACTTGTGTTTCTCCTCCGGATTTTTCTTTAAACACCTTAGAATATAAAATCGAATCTCCGTTAGCATTTGTAATACGAATATCATAATCCATATATGTTCGATAATCAGTGAATTTAGAAATAGCTCCTTTAGAGTTTAATTCATCTTGAGCTAATGCCGTAAATAGTAACTCTAATTGTTCATTATACTTTAACTCAAAATCTAAAGTTAATAAACCAGTTGACTCACTAGATGTTAAGTCACTTGTAACCATTTCATATAATGCTGAATATTCTTTTGATTTAGGGAAGATAAATTCATATGTATCGCCACCAAAACAAATACTTCTTAAAGTATTATTAATTTTTGCAATTTCATTTTCAGCTGACATAATATAATTACGTAATTTCGATAAGAAATCTTCTTTAAATACGATTTCAGCATCTTCACGTGCCTTACGAACTTTATTTTCATATGTTATTAATTCCGAACGTTCTAATTTAAACAATTCTTGTTGGTAGCTTGCAAATTCATTATATCCAACACCATAAGATAATTGATAATCTGTGATGTATTTAGCTTGTTTCGTAATTAAACGATCAGTCGTATGGCTAGCATTTGACATTTCACGTTCTGCTTTTGTTATATATTCTTTTGCAATACTTTCAATATTTTTAACATCTAAATTTAAAGAATTGATTTCTTCTGTTGCTTTAATCATGAAACTTGGATTATTTAATGAAACTTCCTCAATTTCGTTGCTTAAAGCTTTCATATTTTCTTGATGTAATAAAATATTTTTTTCCATTTGTTCAATGGCACCGTCTAATTTACCCATTTCGCTGTAATAATTACGACGTTTATTTTCTAATAAATTTAATTCATCTTTAGCTTTATTATACTCGATTTTAATATCATCATCTGTATATGTTGCTTGTTGTTTCTTTTGGAATTTTAAATCTTGTAATTGATCTTTAGTTGCTTGTAGTTTACTAGAAACATCTAAATTTCGTAAAAGATTTTGGAAATCCATTTTCGCTAAATTATTTGCTTCTAAACGTAATGCTTCTAACTGTTTAGTAATTTCAATATATTCTGTTCGTTTATTTTCAGCTTCAATACTCCATTTTTCTTTTTGTTGATTATTTGCATCTTTACCAATAAATGGTTTTTCTGTATTTAAATTTAAACTACGAACAGTAAAATTACGATAAATTAACCCATCATTTGTAACTGATGAAGAGTAGTTTTCTAAATCTTTAACATCATCGCACATAATTACATTACCACAAATCATATTGATATAACGTTTAGCATCAACTGAGTGACTTTCAATAATACTAGCAATACTATTTGGCTTGCAATTTTCAAATTGTGTGATTTTTTTAGTATTTACTAATCCTGTACCAAAGTAATTATATTTATTTTTTATACGATTATAAATTTGTAATGCTTGATCAAAATAACGAGGTTCAACAATTAAGTTAAAACGTTGTGAAGCTAAATAATTTTCAACTGTATCATGCCATTTTGGGTTTGTAACTTCAAGTAATTCTGCTAAGATATGTACTGAAACTTCATAACCATAAACATTGCGTAATCCAGCTTGAATATCTTCTTTAATCTTAACAAGCGATGGGTGATAACGTAATTTTTTATTTTCTAATGACGTTAATGTTTGACGAATTTCACTTATATCTTGTAAAACAATTTGTTTTAAAGTTTCTAAACGCCCTTGTTCTTGATAAATAAGTTGTAGTTGTTCTTTTGTAGCTTTATCTAGATCTTGAATGTTATTTTTAACATCTAATAATTTGTCTTCTGCAACATTATTAAGGGCCAAATTATATAAATTAGTATACAATTTAACATCTTTATTGTTATTACGTAACTCTAATGCTAAATCTTTAAAATAAGAAACATAACGAACATGATCATCAAAACGATTTTCTAAATCTTTAATTTCTTGTTGTGCTTTAATGATTTTTTTATCAATAAATTCATTTTGCTTGAAGCTATCTTGATTAGATAGTTGTAAGTAAAGTTCTTTTATACGTTCATCACACGCATCGATATCGATATTTAATAAACGTAATTCTTCTTTTTTAATGTCTTTTTTACTATTTAATTTGCTTAATTCATTATTTAAACGTTCTAATGTATAATCGTCATTTTTACTTGAAATCAATTTTGAAGCGAAACGATAATATGAAGCACGATTATACATTTCTTTAATATCTTCATAAACAACATTCATTTCTTTTAATGCTTCAATTTTAGCTTTAATATTTTTTAATGTTAATTCTAATTCTTTATAACTTCGAATCGAATCTTTAACATTTTCTACGTCAATTTCTTTTTCTTCTAATAAATGTTGGTAAATGAAATCTTTTACATCGCTAATCGGTTTAAAAGCTAGTGCTTTATGAATCAAACGGAAAAATTCTTCATTAATTGATCCAAATAAATTTCTAAATGCACTTTTAGCTTCTTTTCTTGTTAAATAGAAATTCATAAATCCATTGCGTTTTCTAAAAGCAACTGTTCCTAAAATTAAGCCATTTTCATCGACATAAATAGAATCATTAATCACATCCTCATATGAGTAGAAAACAACTTTTGCAGGTAATAATTCACCAAAAGCGTCAATTACAACACCAACAGTAAATGCTTTTTGTGTTGATTCATCAAAAAATTCAAGTGAAATATGACCAGAAACATCACCTTCACGTAAAAATTCTTTATCCTCAGCACCTAACTTACATTTAACATAACCTTTTAAATCACGTTTTCCTTTTTCATTAGCTGCTAAGTTAAATTGTTGTTCTCCAGCAGTAATCACAAAACTAATGGCATCTAGAATTGTTGATTTTCCTGTTGCATTTTGTCCTGTAAGTAAAACATTATTTTTAATTTCAATTGTTTCATTTGAAAAATAATGCCAGTTAATTAAACGAATTTTTCTAAGCTTTTTCATCTAAATTACCACCATCCGAAGAGATTTTTTGCACATGACGATAAACATCTTCAATATTGCTTGTTTTTAAAGCACACAAAATAGTTGGAAAGATAACTAATTTTGTTTGCGAATTTGTAATATCTCCTTGTGACTCAATTAAATTATATCTTCTTGCCATACGTAAGATATTTATTAAGTCCGTTTTATTAATTTTTTTCTTCATTTCTAAGTAATCATATTTATCATGAATATCACTTACCGATATCACAACATTATCATTTAATGATGTTTGTTGCATTTTTTCATGATATAAAACGCGTAAGATTAGTAAAACAATCGATTCTTCTTTTTTAAATTTAATTGTTGGAGCATTTGTGTTGTTTGCCAATTCAACATACCCTAACTCACGGTCAACATTTAATTCATAGTTAATTACTTGAAAATATTCATCAAATAAATCTTTATAACTAATTACAAAATAATAATCATCGCGATTATCTTTTTTATCGCGTGCTAAGAAGTTATTAGCTAATAGTTTATTAGCTACATCAGAAAAATTACGGCGTTGTGATGTAGTCATTTTATCGTATGTATCAAACATTTCTATTAACCATTCCTTTCAATCTTAAAGTTTTTCATTTTAAATTTTTTATGTTCAATTAAATCATCTAATGGTATAACGTGCAAGTTATTTTCATCATTTGCATAAATTAGCATATATAAAGCCGTTAAAACTTCTTCATCTGAAGAATCATAATTGATTAATTCTGATCCTAAAATTACATTTTGTTCTAAATTATCAATCTTTTTAATTATTTCTGATTCCTTATAAGGAGATTCATATTGTTTAAAGAAATCAGCCTCTAATGATGAGAAGTCAAGATTATCAATAAATAACTCTTGCGCTTGCATATGATTATATGATCCTCGAGGTTGATATAATGATCCTTCATTAATTGTCTTAATACTATTAACTGTATAAAGTGGTTTTATAATCTTTAATGCTTCATCTAGTTTATTATCAGCATTTGCCGTTTTAATAAATTTTAAAATCGCATTTAATTTTCCAACAATATTGTTATCTTCTGCTAGTAAGAATTTTATCTTTCCAATTGTAGAATTGATATATGTTCTATTTTTAGCATCAATTTCTAAAATCATATCATCTAATTCATTAAAAATATCGATTATTTCGTTGATATCACGATTAGCTTTCATATAAGCTTGTTCGTAATCTTTAATTTTAATCATGTAATCACGTGCAATAACATCCATAATAATTTCGTCATCTTGCATGTTTTCTAATTTATTAATGATAAACAAGCGGTACTTATTGACATTATCGCTTGTTTTTAATCTTTGATATGACTTGTCAACTAACTCTGTTTTATAATTTATTAATGTTTCAATTAAGTCTTTAATCTCTGTTGTCTCAACAATTGATTTAATATATTCTTTTAAACGTGCATCTAATTTTCTTAGTTCACGAATAAAAAGTTTAGTATTACGATATACTTGTTCCATTAAAAGTCCGTATTCTAATGTATTTGAATTTAATAAAGAGTAAATCGTATAAATATATCCTCTAAACTCGATTTTACGTTGACCATCAATTTCAAAAACATTATCCATAATATCATAAGACGGAATAATATTTTGTAAGGCTTCGATAATTTGAATTGCATAATCACGGAAATTAAGAATCTCTTCGTAATCATTTGTAACATCGATATCGATCCAACCACATTCTTCTAGCTTACGCAATAAAAAATTAGCCTTTTCCTTACTAGAGTTTTCTAATATAGCCTCATCAAATTGATTTTGTTCACAAAAATCTGTTAATACTTCAACGACAATTTTCTTATCAATTCCTAAAATCGAACCTTCTTCATAAATTTTAAAAGCTTGCATAATCGCCTTTAGATAAATATGTTTGTTTTTAGAAGCTAGTATAGAAAAGAAGTTCTCTGGAATGATTTTAAATAAATCCATAAAATCACCTACTAAACATTAAATTTAAAAAGCATTATATCGCCATCTTTGACAACATATTCTTTTCCTTCTTGACGTACTTTACCTAACTCTTTGGCTTTGGTAATTGAACCTGAATTTATTAAATCATCATATGATACTGTTTCAGCTTTGATAAATCCACGTTCAAAATCGGTATGAATAATTCCTGCACATTGTGGTGCTTTCATTCCTTTAATAAAAGTCCATGCTCTTACTTCTTGCACTCCTGCTGTAAAATAAGTAGCTAACCCTAAAAGATCATATGAAGCACGAATTAATAAATCTAATCCACTACATTTTAATCCTAAATCCTCTAAGAAAAGCTTTTTATCTTCATCATTTAATTCTGAAATTTCTGCCTCAATTTGAGCACAAATCGGTACAACTTTTGTATTTTCTTTTGAAGCATAATCAACTAAACGTTTATAATGTGGATTATCTTCTAGTGAAGCTAAATCACTATCTGAAACATTTCCAACATATAACATCGGTTTTTGTGTTAAAAAGCAGAAAGCTTTAATCATTTTTTCTTCTTCTGCAGTAAATTCCATTGTTCTAATTGGTAAATTATCCATTAAAACGGCTTTAATACGTTCTAATAATTCTAATTCTTTTTCTGCATCACCAACACGAGCTTGTGCTTGTTTTAAAATTCTAGGGATGCGTTTTTCTACAACGTCTAAATCTGCAAAAATTAACTCTAAATTAATAATTTCTAAATCACGAATTGGATCAACTTTTCCTTCAACATGTGTAACGTTTCCATCATCAAAACAACGCACAACATGACAGATAGCATCAACATTACGGATATTTGTTAAAAATTGATTTCCTAACCCTTCTCCATTTGATGCTCCTTTTACTAATCCTGCAATATCAGTAAATTCAAACGTTGTTGGTAAAACACGTTTGGGGTTATATATTTTAGCTAAGTGTTCTAATCTTTCATCTGGTACTTCCACTACTCCAACATTTGGTTCAATAGTTGCGAAAGGATAGTTAGCAGCTAAAACACCTGCTTTAGTTATCGCATTAAATAATGTAGATTTCCCTACATTTGGTAATCCTACAATTCCAGCTGTTAATGACATATATTCCTCCTAATAATTTATTTGGTATTTATTATTATATCATATACTTTATTACAATAAAACAGAAAAATAGTTTTAATTGCTTATTTTTACTTTTTTTTGTCGAAAAATAAAAGCCTTCACATTGCATTTGCAAGTTAGAAGGCTATTTTTAATTTTATTTATTTTCATTATTTGATTGGTTATAGTAATGTAAAATAATTTCTTTACGTTTTACAATTCCAATAAACATATTACGATCATCAATGATAGGAATAAAATTTTGATTTAAAGCGGTATTTACCAAGTCATCTAAATTTACATCAACTGAAACAGCTTCATAAGGTCGATATTTAGGCACATCTGTTAGCTTCACGCTTTCAGCTTTCTTAATATCAAAGTTACATTCATTTTTAATAAAACGAATTAAATCACCTTCTGAAATCGTTCCAGCATATGTTCCATCACGATTAATTAATGGTAAGACTGAATATTTATATAGATCAACTTTTTCCATAGCTTGACGAATTGTTGAATCACTATATAAGAATTCTAGTTTTGTTTTCGGTGTCAATAAAAATAAGATATTCATTTCAATAACTCCTATTAAATAAATTTATATTCTTATTATACTCCAGTTTATACATTTTGAAAATTTTAATTGATAATTAATTCTGATACATCCGGTTCTGGATCACCAAAATGCATTCCCTTATACCCATTTTTCTTAATACTAATTAAAAAAATAATTAAAACAACAATAGACATTATCATAATACAAATATTGGATATCCCCATCGAAATTCCCGCAGCCTTAGAACCTAATTCTGGTTTAAATGTTTTAAAATACCACAATATTGGAACTCGGAATACAAAAACGCGAGAAATGTTAATTATCATCGATAATCCCGTTTTTCCAAATCCATATAAAACACCTAATACTGCAGCATTGACTGCTAAAGCAGGAATACTTAAAGAATCGTATTTAAAAATTTCTTCAATCATTTTGACAAATTGTTCTGCTTCTTCTAAATTATTTCCTGTATTAAATAACATAATTAATTGATCTTGGATGATAAAACGAACTAAAATATATCCAAATAAACCGATTAACGAAGAAATTAATAATGTTTTCTTAAAAATTTTCATCGCTCTAGAAATATTACGATTACCTAGGTTTTGGCTAATCATTGTTGATTCACCTTCTTCAAAAGAGTTAGTCGGTGAAGTAATAATACCACAAATACTATTTGACACACCCAACGCTCCAACAGTTAAATCACCGTAAATTTTACACATACCATTAACAACCACTTTTCCTAGTGAAAAGACAAATTTTCCTAAAAAAATTGGTAATGAAATGATTAAAATCGGATATACATATGACCACTTTAAACCTAATTCACGAATACGAACGCGTAAAACATTATTTTTGCTTGTCAAGATATAAATGGCAATTACAAATAATACCAATTGCGCAATAAAAGTAGCAAAAGCAACCCATGTTACATCTTGAATATTCAATACTTTAACAAATAAAAATGTGAAGAAAAGTTTTGTTATCATAACGATAATATTTAAAGCGAAAATTAACTTTGTATTTCCTTTTGCTTTTTCTAACCCAATATAAATAGTATTAATCGCAATTAAGGCTAGCATTAACATTTGGACTCTAAAATACCCAACACCGATTGTAATCGATGAATCTGGAACATTAGCTAACTCCATTATAGGAACTGCAAAAGGGACACAAATAACAATTAATAAAAAGCTAATTGTTAATCCTAACGTTACTAAAACATTAGCATTTTTTCGGGCTTCTTTTAAATCACCTGCTCCATACCGTCTTGACACGATAATTGCCCCACCAGCACCAACACCTGTTATCACCGACTCAATTAATGTTTTTAACTGATTTAAACTACTAACAGCTGAAACAGCACTTGAATTAATACTTGCTACCATAATGGAATCAACTAATCCATAAAATGAATTGAATAGATTATAGAAAAAAAGTGGTAAGCATACAGCAAAAATTGTTTGTACAACACTTCCTGATAAAATCATTTTTCTTTTTGTTTTAGCTTTTTCAAAGGAAATTTCTTGCCTTTTTTTTCGTTTTTCTTCTAACAATATTTCTTTTTTCTTTTTATCATCTAAACTCATAAACCCAAATCACTCCTAATATGATTTTACTAGTAGTTAATTGAAAAAGCAAACCATATTTACCCTTATTTTAACATTTCATTATAAAGTCTTTTATTATTCCGATTTGGAATAATTATAACATTTTACTGATTTTTTCTTTAATTGTTTTAATAATACCGCGATATTTTTTATTTTCTAATCGAGGGAACGAATTAATAATACGACGATATCCTCTTTTAAATTTATTAAGCAAGTCTATTTCGCGTTCTTTTAAAGTGTTTTCTTTAAATAATTGCACATATTTTTTAATATCAGCATTAAAGTTAGTGACTTGAATTATTGTTAAGATGATATCAATAATAAATAAAATCGATATCGATATGACAATAATATTTAAATGATTTTCAAACATCATAACTAAACTTGTGACATGTGGATTTACAAACTTAACTAAAATAACACCTAAAACACCCCAAATCAAACTAAATGGAAGACAAATATATCCTTTAACATTTAAAGGCATTTGACTATAATCCCACCATTTATTTTGAAAAATAACCTCTAATAAATATCCTGTCATATATTCTAAAAGGCTTGTTAGGATAACTGCTAAGACAAAAAGTATCACCACATTATCGATAAAAGGTGATAAAAACCAAACTAAAGCTACCATCCCAACACCATATATCGGACATATTGGACCTTTTAAAAATCCTCTATTAATGAATTTATGACTTTTAAATAAATGAAATATAACTTCTAAAAGCCAACCTAAGAAACCATAAACATAAAATAATGCTAAATAAATCATATTCTTTTCTCCTTTAAAGAAATAAGTGCTCTAAACGAGCACTTAATCGATTTGTAATTTATCATATAGACAAGCAACGCATTTTTTGGCCATATCCATTGCTTCAACAACTGTTTTAGCGCCACTAACAATATCACCACAGGCATAAACGTTTTCTAAAGATGTCATATAGTTTTCATCAACTTCTAATAATCGATATTTATTATATTTAAGATTTTCTGAATTAAAATCCATACGTGTTTCTTGTCCTGTAGCAATAATAACATTACTACAAGAAAAAGCGTGATCAACTTCATCTAAATCACGGATTGATTTATCTTCTAGTTGTTCGGTATTACGATAAATAAAATTACCTTCGATTATTTTTATAGGTCGGGCACAAAGTTTAAAGATAACTCCTTCATCTTTAGCCTCTTGAATTTCTTTTTTTGTCGCTTTCATTCGCGATTCATCAGCTCGGTAAAAAACATAAACCTCTTTGGAACCATAATGTTTGGCACTTCTTGCTGCATCCATCGCAACATTTCCAGCCCCAATAACTACTACTTTATCCCCTAATTTAATCGAATCTGCATTTTTTAAATAGTCAATTGCATAATAAGTCGTACTCAATCCTTCACCTTCTAATTTTAAGGATGAAGCTTTTTGTAATCCAACTGTTAAAATGATTGCATCATATTCTTTTTGTAAAACATCTAATGTTAAGGTTTGCCCAATCAACGTATTATAACGAATTTTTACATCTAAAGAGCGTAAAATATCTTCATACTTTTTAATAATCGAACGATCTAAACGGAAAGCAGGAATACCGTATTGTAAAACGCCGCCAATTTTTTCATTTGCTTCAAAAAGGGTTACAGAAACACCTTTTAATGCTAATTTAATACTTGCTGTGATACCAGCCGGTCCAGCTCCAACAATCGCAACTTTCTTACCATTTGGTACTGGTTTATTTAATTTCAACATATCTAAATATTTTTTAGATACTTCTTGTTCAATTTCATAAACCTTAATCGGATTTCCTTTAGCATTTAAAACACAATTACCATAACATTGTTTAGCATGATCACATACTAAACTACATAAATACGATAATGGATTATTTTCAAAAAAAAGACGTCCTGCTTCTTCTTCTAATCCATTTTTCAAACAATTAAATATGTCATAAATAGGGGTTTTAGCTGGACAACCCTGACTACAACGTGGCTTTTTACATCCTAAACAACGATTTAGTTCATCTAAATACATTTTAATAACCCCTTTACTAGTATTATCTAAAAAAAGAGTGAAATTTTATTCACTCTTTACCAATGCACTTTTATATTGAAGTGTGTGTGGGTATTAGAACTAAAAGTGATTGGTTGTTAGATGGCATTCCATCTATAGCTATTATACCTTTACTATAAAAATTATTCAAGATTTTTAGTTATAAAAATTTTTTATTGTAAAATTCTTTGGCTTCTTTAATACACTTTTTGGCTTCATTACACCCTAAAAGTTCACCCACTGTTGTTTCTTTATTCTCCAAAGCTTTATAAATCTTAAAAAAATGCATAATTTCTTCAAATAAGTGTTTTGGTAATTCCGATATATCATGATATTGATTCATTGATGGATCTTTAAAAGGAATCGCAATAATTTTTTCATCTGTTTCATTATTGTCAATCATTTTTAACATTCCAATTGGATAACATCTAACAGCGGTATAACTTTTAATCGGTTCTTGACATAATACCAAAACATCAAGTGGGTCATTATCATCACAAAATGTCTTAGGAATAAAACCATAGCTAGCAGGATAAATAGTTGAAGTCGATAAAACACGATCTAAAATTAACATTCCGGTATCTTTATCTAATTCATACTTCATTTTACTGCCTTTACTAATTTCTATTACTGCAATAAAATCATCTTCATTAATGCGTGAACAGTCGATATCATGCCAAATATTCATAACTAACTCCCCTATCATATTATTAAATTACAAAATAAGCATTTATTATATTGTAGTTGTAACATATTCTAATGAAAAAGTCAATTTTTATTATTTTAGAACCTCATACATCGTCTTTAAAGCATTTTTCTCTAATCTAGATACTTGTGCTTGACTTATTCCCAGTTCTAAAGCAATTTCTGTTTGTGTTTTATCATCGTAATATCGACTATAAATTATCCTTTTTTCGCGTTTATTAAGATGTTTAAATGCATCATTTAACATTTTATCACGAATAAAGTTTTCCATTGTTTCATCATTAGCACCTAATTGATCAGATAACTCAATTACATCTCCTCCGTTATCATAGATGGGTTTGCTCATCGATACAGTATCTTGAATAGCTTCTAAAGCCATTATTACATCAGATTCTTCAACCATCAACACATCAGCAATTTCTTTTAGTGTCATCTCTGTTTGATGTTCTCTTAAGTGTTGTTCTTTTAATCCAATGGCTTTATATGCGATATCTTTTAAACTTCGAGAAACTCTAATCATTCCATTATCTCTTAGATGTCTTCTTATTTCACCAATGATCATCGGAACAGCATACGTAGAAAATCGAACATTATGTGATAAATCAAAATTATCAATTGCCTTCATCAAACCAATGCATCCAACTTGGAATAAGTCATCAACATTTTCTTTACGATTATTAAATTTTTTTAAAACACTTAAAACTAACTTTAAATTTCCTTTTATCATTTTATTACGCGCATCGATATCTTGATTATTTTTAATCTGATATAGTAAATCATTCATTACATCGTTTGATAAAACTTCTAACTTTGATGTATCAATTCCTGTTATTTCTACTTTATACATTAAATCGCCTCCAATATTAGTATCTGCGTTTAATGTATAATTATTTATTAATGGTATTTTATTCATTTTAAAAGGTTATCTTACTAAGAATTTCTTCTTTGATGTTGTCAATAATCTTTTTTTCTAGTCGAGAGATGTAAGATTGTGATATCCCCAAATAAACTGCTACTTCTTTTTGTGTCATAGAGTTATTATTATATAACCCATACCGTAATACCATAATTTCTTTTTCTCTTTTGGATAGTTTTTCAATACATGCATACATAAATTTTTTCCGTTCATCTTCTAATAATTCATCAAAAAAGAAATCATCACTTCCTAAAATATCTTGTAATAATAATTCATTTCCATCTGAATCAACGTTTAAGGTTTCATCTAACGATAGTTCACCTTTCATCTTTTGCATTTTTCTTAAAAACATTAATATTTCATTTTCAATACAACGTGATGCATAAGTAGCTAGTTTAATATTTTTATCAAGTTTAAAAGTGTTTATTCCTTTAATCAAACCCATAGAACCAATTGAGACTAAATCCTCTAATTGTGCCTTAGGTGTTTCAAAACGTTTAGCTATAAATACCACTAGTCGCATATTATGCTCAATTAACTTATTTCGCGCTTCTAAATTACCTTCTTGAACAAGTAATAAACATTCTAATTCATCCTTATCATTTAAAGGTTCTGGTAAAACAAAATTATTTTTTATATAATACATCTTTTTTACAAATAGTCTTATTAACATCTTATCCCCCTAAAAATATATCTAACCCCACTATCATTTTATATGGAGTATCTAAATACGCTAAATAAATTGTTTTTATTTTCGCATTAATTTCAAAACAACTACAAATATATAAATCTATTTTCGTAATTCCATTTGCTGTTGCAATGGAAATGGTTTTATAAAATTTTTCTAATAACCTTATATCATTAGTAAAGCACACCGCAATTCCATGATAATTAACTTCATTTCCCGTATCAAGATAGGCTTTTATCTTTTGATTATTAATTACGACATCATAAAACTTTTTAACTTCAATTTTTGCAAAATAATGCCGGTATATTTTTTTAAATAGTAAGTATAATCCAATTATCGTTACTAATAAAGCTGTTTTTTTATTCAGCAAATCTCTTAAAAGATGATATTGTCCTAAAACAATATAATTCAAAAAAATAAATTCAACCATCATCTTTAAATTTAAACACGAAATCATAGAAACTATTATCACGATAACTAATCCTAAATGTTTAGTATTATAATTTAAAGATACAAAGCATAAAATTAAATCAATAACACCTCCAATAATAATCCTAAACCCTTTTTTTGATTGTTAATCAAATAAATCATCGTACATGTAAAAATAAAAACAACTGCATTAACTGCTAAAACTTCTTCAATATAAATAACCATTTCTATCACCAACTTCTATCATACTTGATTAGATATAAAAAAATTGTTTTTTCATGCCCAAATAAAAAAACACATGAATAATCATGTGTTTATAATTTTATTACTTCATCACTATCTAATTCATTTACCGAAATAGCTTCAACTTGAATATTTAATGCCACTTCTAAAACACGTTTAATATCATCGATATAAACTTTTTGATTACTTGCTACTTCTTCCCCTAAAACTATTGGTGTTGGTATATTCAAATTATAACCTTCAGCCTTAATCAATAAACGCATTTTACGCGCTTCTGATTCACATAGAAGAGGAATATTGTTTATAGCACTCAATTCTAACATCTTTTTAGTCTTTCCACTTCCAGGTCTCCCTAAAACTAATATCACAAAAATACCTCCCTTTTTATTTTATATTTTAATTATATAATAAACATTTTAAAAAAACCACTGTTTTTTAGTAAACGTTTCCATTTTTTAAAAATAATAAAAAAGTCGCCATTAAGACGACTATTATTTTCCAAATTTTTTTGATAACCAACTAGGAATTCCTTGTTTTTTAGGTTCTTCTTTTGTTTCTTCTGTAAAAGATGTTTGCTTCATAATATCTAATTTTGCAGTTTGACTAAATAGTGAAGCAACATCAATTTGATCATTGCTACGTTTTTTAAAAATTTCTTGCGCAATATCAATTAAATCATTTTCTTTAGCTTTTAATTCATATCCTGTAGCAATAACCGTTACAATCATTTCATCTTTTAAATCGATATTGACAGTTGAACCATAAATAATATTTAAATCACTGTCACAAGCATTTCTAATTTCTTCTAAAGCATTACTTACTTCTTTTAGACTAATGTTTTCCCCGCTTGTTATATTAACAATCGCATCTGTTGCACCATCAATAGATACTTCTAATAAACTTGAGTGAATAGCTCTTCTGGCAGCTTCAATTGCTCGGTGTTCACCTTTAGCAATCCCAATTCCCATTAAAGCTGTTCCCTTATTTTCCATAACTGTTTTAACATCGGCAAAATCGACATTGATTAATCCCGGAATTGAAATAATTTCAGCAATCCCTTGAACTCCTTGTCGTAAAACATTATCTGCTTCCCTAAATGCTTCTAACATTTGTGTTCCAGGATCAACTAAATCAATTAATCTTTCATTAGGAATAACAATTAAAGTATCAACATATTTTTTTAATTCTTCTAACCCCTCAATAGCTTGACTCATTCGTTTTGGCCCTTCAAAATGAAAAGGTTTAGTTACAATTCCAACTGTTAATGCTCCTTCTTCTTTAGCTAAACGTGCAACAACTGGTGCAGCTCCCGTTCCTGTTCCACCACCCATTCCGGCAGTAATAAAGACCATGTCTGTCCCTGTAACAATTTCACGTAACTCATCTTCAGATTCCAAAGCTGCTTCCCTTCCGACAATAGCTTTAGCACCTGCCCCTAAACCACGTGTTAATTTGCGACCTATTTGAATTCTATTATCGGCATTTGAAAGTTTTAAAACTTGTGCATCGGTATTAATAGTGACAAATTCAACACCTTTAACACCATTATCTATCATTCTGTTAACGGCATTTCCGCCACCACCACCAACACCTATTACTTTAATTATTGGTTTTTGATTAAAATTATCAAATTCTCCGAAAATCATATAAATACCTCCAATACCTTTACTATAATATTTTACATTATTTGTACGCAAAAAAAAACGTTATTTTTTAAAATATCTTAAATAAGAATAATTTATTTTTCAAAAACAACATTGGAATTTTAATATCTTATTTTGTTTATTTTTTGTATTCTATCTTATTCTTAAATGAAAGTTATATCTTTTTATTTTTACTCTATAAGCTTATTATATCATAATTTTGCTTTTTTACCAAAAAATAAAGCCTTATAAAATAATAACTTCTAAATTTAGATTAACCTTATACTGATAATAGACTTTTTTTTGGACCATTTTAATTAATGTAAAAATATCTTTTGCTTTTGCTTCTCCAAGATTGACAATAAAATTAGCGTGTTTTAACGAAAACATAGCCCCACCAATTTTAACCCCTTGCATATTAGTATCTTTAATTAATTGGTAACTCTTAATTTCTCCATTTTTAAAAACAGAGCCAAAATTCGGATAATCATAAACTTGAGTGCTTTTTTTCTTAATCGAAATCGATTCTTCTAATGTATTTAAATCACTTTGAGAATATAGTTTAAAAAAACTATATAAAATAATTTCTTCTAACAATAATTTACGATATTTAAAATGCAAATCTTCTTTATGATAGATTTTTATTTTACCATTTTTATTTATTGTGATTATTTTGACTAAAGTATCACTAATTGTATTACCGTAACAAGAGGCATTCATTTTTATCGCTCCACCAATACTTGCCGGAATTAAGCTGAATCCTAAAAAATTACCATATCCTAAATGATTTAATTTTTTTGTAGCATTAGATAACTTGTAATTGCTTGATATTTTCAATAATTCATTATTAATAATAAATTCACTGCTTAAATGATCTAATTTGATGATTACTAAATCGTGAAAATCATCTGTAGCTAAAATATTACTACCCATACCTAGAATAAAAGATGGATATTTAATTTTTTTTAAATATTTTAAAGCTTTTTGCAGATTTTTTATATTAGTTGGATAGAACAAATAACGTGCCATACCACCAACTTTAATGGTTGTATAATCTTTTAGATAAATCTTTTCTAAAACTTTACCATATTTTAATAACTCATAGTAAATGTTCAACAATACTCCCCCCAGCATTTAATAAACATGTTTTCTTTTGTGCTTCTAACATTACATTTCTTTTATTTTCATCTTTTAATAAATTGATGATGCTTAAAAGTAAATCTTCTTTGTGTAGCTTTTTCTCATCAAAAACAAGACAACAACCTAATTTTTTTAAATAAAGAGCGTTCTTCATTTGATGATCATTACTTACATTTATACTTGGAATTAAAATTAGTGGTCTATTAATACTCATTATTTCACATATACTCCCACTACCAGCTCTACTAACTATTAAATCACTTTTACTTATCAAACTACCCATATCCTCATGATAATTAATAACTTCTAAACCAGGATAATCTTCTTGGATTATTTTTGGTGATACTACTATAAATTTAATATGACTATCTTGAATATATTGTGATAAATATAAAGCTAGTTCTAATATAAAATCACTTCCTAAAGAACCACCTAAAAATAAAATATTATAATAATCAGTTTCTTTTTTAGGATATTTTTGAAGTAATTCTACACAAGGATTACCAACGACAATTCCTGATACTTTTTTAATAGGGAATGTTAAAAATACATTACTTGCTTTTTTACACACTAAACTATTGCTTAATCCAAGCGTTGTATTTTGTTCATGGACATAATATTTTATTTTTTTACGTTGAGCTTCTTTACACACTAAATAACTAATTAATCCACCACTGGTTATTACAAAATCAACATCATCAAAATAAGGTTGGATTTGTTTTTTGGCATTTATAAAATTTTTAATAAATTCTTTATTTTTAAAAATATTTTTTCGATTGATATTCTTAATCTTAATTAAATGAATTTCATCGAAACAATCTGTCACATACTTTTTAGTTGTATCATCTAAACCACCGATAAAGATTGTCTGATATCCCAATTTTTTAAACCGAAAAGCTAATGCTATTAATGGTTTTAAATGTCCAGCTGTTTTACTTCCTGAAAAAATAATTTTCATTATAATCCACCTCTTTTTTCACTTTTAATATTGAGCAGTTTATTTTTACTACCAATATTAAATATAATTCCCATCATTGCTAATGTTATTAATAAACTTGATCCACCATAACTTAAAAATGGTAATGTAACACCGGTTACAGGAATTAATCCCACAACAACTCCTAAATTGATGAAAACTTGAAAGAAAAGCGATCCTATTAATCCTATTAATAAATATTTATGATATTTATCTTCTTCTTGAAACGCAATTTTAATCGTCGAAGTTAATAAAGTATAAAAACTATAAAAAACTAAGATTATTCCTACACACCCCAACTCTTCAACAATAATCGCAAAAATAAAATCTGTTTGTGGTTCTGGAAGATAGAAATATTTTTGAATTGAGTTAAAAAGTCCTCTTCCAAAAAAACTATTTGGTATATAAGCATAAAAAGATTGAATAATTTGAAATCCACTGCCTAAAGGGTCTTCATACGGGTCTATATAAGATTTAATCCGGGCTAAACGATAAGAAGCTGACATAATAAGTATACATCCTAAAAATACACTTAGAAATCCACTATAGCTGATCCATTTCATTTTAACATTGCTCATCAAATACATTACTGCAATGCTTAAAAAAATGACAAAAGCACTTCCAAAGTCAGGCTCTAGCATGATTAATCCTAAAGCAATAAATAATGGAATTAAACTCTTTAATAAGTAAAAAAACTGATCTGTTTTTTTAAAATTATCACTTAGTAGTTCGGCGTAGTATAAAATAAGAACAATTTTTATTATTTCACTTGGTTGAATAGAAAAAGCTCCAATACCAATCCAACTTCGACTTCCACCTCTTAACAATCCTATTCCTGGAATTAAAACGATGACTAATAGTGAAAAAGAACCAATTAAAAGATATAATATTTTATCTTTAATCCACTTTAAATTTAATCGATAAAATAAAGAAAAGACAATTAAACCTAATCCTAAAAAAATTAATTGTCTTTCTAAATAATAAAATTGATTATCATGTTTAAATGTGGCTAAAACGCTTGAACTTGAATAGATCATTACAATCCCTAATATTAAAAGTGTAGTCATACTTAATGTTAGTTTTTTTATCATTTTTATTTTTCACCTAAAATAGCATATGTTATATAAAAAAAAATATGCGATTAAAAAGAAAAAAGGCACAGCCAAGGGGGGATAGGCTGTGCAAAGGGGATTTTGTGTGTATGTCACACTATATTTAGGGGATCGCATTCTATCCGAATGCGGGAATATATTATCAAATTTTTTATAAGTTGTAAAGAGTTTTTTTTAATTTTTTTTATTATTTTTTTATTTTTAACAAAAAATTACTTTTTAATAACAAATCCATATTTTTGGAAGAACTCTTTTTGGAAATCTCCTAAACGATCATTTTGAATAGCTTCACGAATACTTTTCATCAAATTTTTTAAAAAGTATAAGTTATGATATGTTAAAAGACGAGCTCCTAAAGTTTCTTCAGCTTTAATTAAATGACGTAAGTAACTGCGAGTATAATTTTTACATACATAACAATCACATTCTTCATCTAATGGACGCATATCGCGTTCATATTCTTTATTTTTAATAACAACTTTACCATGGCTAGTCATTGCTGTTCCATGGCGAGCAATACGTGTTGGTAAAACACAATCAAACATATCTACGCCATTCATTGCTCCAATAACTAAATCATCAGGAGAACCTACACCCATCAAATATCGTGGTTTATCTTCAGGCATAATTGTTTTTAAATATTCTAACATTTCATACATTTCTTCTTTGGATTCGCCAACTGATAATCCTCCAATGGAATATCCAGGAAAATCAATTTTCATTAATTCTTCTAAACACATTTTGCGTAAATCTTTATGTGGACCACCTTGAACAATTCCAAATAAGGCTTGCGTTTCTGGATTCTTATGGGCATCTTTTCCACGTTTAGCCCAACGAATTGTTCGTTCAACTGAATCTTTCATGTACTCATAACTTTCATGAAATGGAGGACATTCATCAAAACTCATAATAATATCAGCACCTAAGTTATTTTGGATTTCAATAGCTTTTTCTGGTGATAAAAATAGCTTTTCACCTGATTTATGATGTCTAAAATGTACTCCTTCTTCTGTAATTTTACGAATATTAGATAAAGAAAATACTTGAAATCCTCCTGAATCAGTTAAAAGGGCGTGATTCCATTTCATAAAACCACGAATTCCACCATGCATTTTAACAATATCATCACCAGGTTGAAGCCATAGATGATATGTATTTCCTAAAATTAATCCATCAGATACTTGTTCAACTTCTTCAACAGTTAATGTTTTAACTGTTGCTTGTGTTCCAACAGGCATAAAAATTGGTGTTTCAAAATCACCATGTGGTGTATGTAAAATTCCGTATCGAGCACCTGTTTGTTTACATACATGTTTAAGTTCATAATAAAATTTTTTCATTTCTTACTCCTCATATATTAACATTGCATCTCCAAAAGAGAAAAAGCGATATTTTTCTTTAATTGCTTCTTGATAAGCGTTTAAAATCATTTCTTTGTTACAAAAACTAGAAACTAGCATTACCAAAGTAGATTTAGGTAAATGAAAGTTAGTAATTTGACAAGATACTGCTTTAAATTGATATCCTGGATATATAAATATATCAGTTTTATTTTTACAAGCTTGATATCCGTTATGATAAGCACTTTCTAATGTTCTAGTTGATGTCGTTCCAACTGCAATAATTCTTCTTTTTTCTTTTAAAGCTTGATTAAGAATATCGGCTGTTTCACTAGTAATTTCATAGTATTCTTCATGCATTTTATGATTTGTAACATCATCGACATTAACTGGTCTAAATGTTCCTAATCCAACATGAAGGGTTACATAACATACGTTAACTCCCATTTGTTTAATTTCTTCTAATAACTCTTTTGTAAAGTGTAGTCCCGCAGTTGGTGCGGCAGCACTTCCAGGGTTTTTAGCATAAACGGTTTGATATCGATCTTTATCCGTTAGTTTTTCGTGGATATATGGTGGAATAGGCATTTCTCCTAATTGATCTAAAATTTCATATAATATTCCATCATATATCAAATTGAAATGACAAATTCCTTCTTCTAAAACTTTTATACATTTAGCTTTAAGTAGTCCATCACCAAATGAAATAACTGTTCCTACTTTACAACGACGTTGCGGTTTAACTAGTGCTTCCCAAAAATCACCTTCTTGATGAAGCAATAAAATTTCCATATGAGCTTTAGTATCTTCTTTGACTCCGTATAAACGTGCTGGAATAACTTTAGTATCATTTAATACTAAAACATCTCCCGTTTTTAAATATTTTGTAATATCGTGAAATTGTTCGTGTTTTATTTGCCCTGTTTTTTTATTTAAAACAAGCAATCGCGAAGAACTTCGATCTTTCAATGGCGTTTGTGCAATTAATTCTAATGGTAAATTAAAATCAAAATCACTTGTTTTCATTTATATCAATCCTTTTTTTATATTTAATCATTATATTTTAACATAATGAAACTAAAAAAAAAAGCGATTTTTAAAAATCAATATTATTTATTGTATAATTAAAATTAATGCTATTTATAATTTACAGTTTTCAAATGATTTAAAAAATAACTTCTAAAGCTAACTTAATTATAAATATATTATTAAGCTAAATAATGATTCATATATTATTTTAAAAGTGAATATAAAAAATCCTATAAATAAAAACAATTTTAAATATTGTCTTATTTATAGGCGTATTTAATCTAAGTAAAATTTATTTTATCTTTAAAAACTATCGGCATTAATTTTTTTGACATATTCTATTGCCTTCGTTGTTACAACACGACCACGTGGTGTTCTTTGAATAAAACCTTCTTGTAATAAATAAGGTTCATAAACATCTTCTATTGTCGAAGGCTCTTCTTGAATTGTTGCACTAATAGCCTCAAGTCCTACTGGTCCACCATTAAAATAATCGATAATCCCTTTTAAATAACGGTAATCAGTATAATCAAGACCTGATTTATCAATATTAAGTTTACTTAAAGCTTTTTTAGTAATATCTAAAGTAACAACCCCATTACCTAAAACTTCAGCAAAATCACGAATTCTTCGAAATAAGCGGTTGGCAATACGTGGTGTTCCACGACTTCGGCTAGCTAATTCATATAATGCTTCATCTTCAATTTTAACATTATATACCGTGCTTGTCCGTTTAATAATTTTCATTAATTCTTCAATTTTATAATATTCTAAACGTTCAATAACCCCAAAACGATCTCTTAAAGGGTGTGATAAGTCACCAACACGTGTTGTAGCTCCTACTAACGTAAAAGGAGGTAAATCAATACGAATTGATTTAGCTGTAGCATCTTTTCCAACTAAAATATCTAAAACATAGTCTTCCATTGCTGGATATAAAATTTCTTCAACAAAACGCGGCAAACGATGAATTTCATCAATAAATAAAACATCTCCTGGTTGTAATTGGGACATAACAGCCGCTAAATCCCCACTTCTTTCAATAGTAGGACCACTAACAATTTTAATCCCTACTCCCATTTCATTAGCAATAATTTGGGCTAAAGTTGTTTTCCCAAGTCCTGGTGGGCCATATAATAAAACATGATCCAAAGCTTCACTACGATTTAATGATGCTTTAATATAAACTTCTAACATTTCTTTTAATTCTTCTTGTCCAACATATTCTTTTAAACGTTTTGGACGAACTGTCAATTCATCTTCATGATTAACTTCTTCTGGATTAACTAATCGATCCATCTTATCACCTACCTAAAATAATGTTAATGCATCTTTAATTAGTTCATTAATTGGCTTACTTGAATCTAGTTTATCAAGAACTTTACTTATTTCTTTTTTATTATATCCTAAAGAAAGTAGTGCTTCTTCTACTTCTTGTAAATTAGCGTTACTATTATTTGGTAAAAGTTCTAAACTAATCTTTCCCTTTAAATCTAAAATGATTTGCTGACTAGCCTTTGGTCCAATCCCAGGATATTTACGTAAAAACTTAGCATCAGCATTTTCAATCGCACAAATTAAATCATTAACATTGGCTGAAGCTAAAATGGCTAAACTTGTTTTAGGGCCAATTCCTTTAACACTAATTAATTTTAAAAAGAAGTCGCGTTCGGCTTCTGTTTTAAATCCATATAATTCATGGGCATCTTCTTTAATATTTAGATGTGTATAAACTTTATATGGTTCATTAATCTTAAAATCATATGGGTTAGAAACCATAATCTGATATCCAATACCATTATTGTCTACTACGATATATTTCGGATTAACAACACTAATAAATCCTTTCACATAATTATACATTTAATCACATCACTTTCACTTCGCAATTATATCATAACTTTTTCTTTTTTGCTATATTCGACGAATTTCTCCTCTTTTTTCATAGTATTCTAAATAACGATTAGACACCTTTATTTTATTATTAGTAGATGTAGCTTGTTCTTCTTTTTTTATTTCTTCTTTTTGTTCTTCTTCTATATTTAAAAGTTTTTCTTCTTTTGGTGTAAATTGTTTATCTTCAATAATAACCTCTTCTACAAAAGGTTCAGAAATTTTTAAAATATCTGTTATTTCTTCATTAATTAATGGAATAAAAAGACGCATTCCTGAACGTAATTTTTTAAAATCTGTAATATGGAAGTTATTACTCGTAATATCATCGAAATTAACCTTATAATACATAATTATTTCTTCAATTGTTTCATTTTGCTTAATTATATGTGTAATCACTTTATCACCTTAGTTAAGTATATGAAAAAACATTAATTTTATTATACAAAAAAATAATTATATGATAAAATATAATCATACTATTTTGATTTAAGAAGGAGTGATAATAGTGCATAATGGAGGTATAATTTTAGAATATCTTAATCTTATTGAAAAATTATTTACTGAACATTCTAAAGCTCATCTTGACTTTAATAGTATCTATTCGGACTTTAATAACTTAAAAGAACAAGCACTTAAAGATTTTCTTGAAGCTTTTAAAAATTTAGAGCAAGAAGAAGGAAATTATTTACGATTACAGTTAGAAACTAATTTATCACATGAAAATAGAAAAAAAGAACTTATAAAAACAATTAATGTTCAAATCCAAAATATTATCAATGAACAAGCAATCAAAGTTAATGACTTAAAAAATCAGATTAAGATAAATCTTGCATCACTAGAGCTAGATAATAAAATGGCTAATGATGCCAAAAAAGAACCAATAGCTATTGCTAATAAAGAAATTTATGGATTTCTTTTAGCAATGAATAATCAAATTGATTTTTATAATCGTTATAAAAGTTCCATTCAAAAAAATTATGATCAAACGATTCTTTATCTAAATTCAAAAGCTTTTGCAAATGAACGTTTTTATAAAGCTGATTATAATAAAACAATTAACTTATTTAAACGTGAAGAGGACACTGTTAACTCAAAATATCACAATCTAATACTTCTAGAAAATAATTATTACCAGAGTATATATCAAAAATATCAAGAGAAACTAGCGGAAAAAACAGCATTAATCAATCAAATTTCTAACTCTTATAATAAAGAAATCAACTCTTTACGCGAAGAAACACGTTCCAATTTAGAAAACATTGTTGCTAATATTGATTATCAAATCACAAAGCTACAAAATAAAATGGATGATACAAAAGCATATTACGACGAATTAAAAGCGGAATATTTCAAAAAATTTAATAATAAAATTGTTGAAATTGATAATAACTTACAAAATATTACTAAAATAATTAATAATAAAATATCCGATATCAAAAAAGAATACCAAATTAAACAACTTAAAAATTTTAATAATGGTGTGAAAAAGAATTATAAAAGACAACGCGATATGGATATCAAAGTCTTAGAAAAAGAGTTAAGTAAACAAATGCGACATAGTCAGTATTTAAAACGACAAGCAATTAAAGAACGCGAAGGAAACTTAGAAATTATTAAAGTTTCTGAAAAAATTGAAATGCTTGAGTTAAAGCATGAAATTGAAATTTATAATTCTAAAAAGAGTTATGAAGAAAAAATGGCGTTATTGATTGAAAATATCAAAATTAAGGAATCTATTATTCACCAAGTTAAAAACGAAGGAAATGTTAATTTTGATTTGCATAAATATCAAGAACACGTTGATAATCATTTAACTTATTTAAAAAGACGTTTAGAATTTATTGAAAAAGATCACGAAATGGATTTAAAACAACTAGCAATCCAAGAAGATAACGATATTTTTAATATCGACCATCGTTCAAAGCAAAATAGTGTCTATTATGTGCTAGAAGTCTCTAAAAATGATATGTTAAAGAAGTTTAACAATAATTTAATTTTAGAAAAAATTAAACTTTATAAAGAAGATTTCGCCAATAAAGAACGATTAACTTTCTTAAAAAGAGATTTAAAAACTAATGAAATAGACTTTAAATTAAAACAAAATACTTTAAAGATTAATTTAGAAAATAATACTTTAAATATTAAAATTAGTCTTGAAGAAAAAGGAAATTTATTTATTAAAAAGGAATTGGATTATAAACGGGAATACCAAGAAATCATCTTAAAAAAAGATATCTATTGCCAAAAAATTACTAATAATTTAATCTTCTTAGATTATCTAACAACTTTTTTTAACGATATTTTTAAACAACTACTTATTGTTCATAAAAAAGTTATCTCAATGGCGTTAAAAATTTTTTCTAATAATGAATTGAATTCTTTAACACAAATTAATACAGCTTATAAAAAAATGATTGTTGATTTAATTAATTATTTAAATAAAAAAGTATTAGATATTTTAAATAAACAAATCATTTTACAAAGCGAAATGAACATACAGCGTAAAAAAAAGAAAAAGATTTTGTATACTAATGAAAAAATAAATGATTTAAAAGATGAGAAAACAGAACTTACTAATACAATTAAAAAACTTGATGAAGCTAAAAATAACTTTTATCAATCCATTATTATGATAGAAAATGAATTAAATAATTACAAATTATCACACAATAAGAATCAACGTAACTATAAGATGAAAAAAGAACAATATCATCTATTAGTTAAGCAAATTAAAAAAATTGATGAAAGAATCATCAAATATCAAAGTGAGATTATAAAAATTGATAAAGAGAAAAAACGTTTATCTTTGAATATTAACCAAAATATTACAAATTTAGAAGATGCTAAAAAATCAGAAATGCCATTCTTGTTTGATGAAATTAAAAAGATTAATCATCAATTTGAAAAATATAAGAAATACTCTGATGCGTCATTTAATCATATTGATAATTATTTAATTAATTCTTATTATTTGAATTCTTATAACAAGTTTTTAACTTCTTTATCAACAAAATTGAAAAAATCTACTTCGAAAACTTCTTCTATTAAAGCTAAAGAAGCTTTGAAAATATTAAATAATAATACTAAAAGAATAAATCACAAGAAAGATGTATTCTACTTAAAAACAGATAAAGAAATTGAAGCTTTAAAAAATCAATATCAAACAAGTATAAAGAACCTACAAGATAAATATGATGAAGAATGTAGACAACAAAACGATGCTATATTACTTCTTACAAATATTATAAATTGTTTTAATGAAAACTTTAAATCTCATATCAATAAATTTACTAATGATAACATGAAGGTTATTAATAATGTTATTGATAATCAAATTGATAATAATGCTTTTACTGAAAATTTAATTTTAAAAAATAAAAACTATCAACAAAAAACGTTAAAAAAATCGCTTGATGAACATAATCATTATCAAAAACGAATTTTTGAAGAAAGTTTAGAAAGAGAAAAGAATTTCAATGATAAGTTTTCTAAAAATGAAATGTATGATCGTAAAACTGTTAAAATGCATTTTTTAGAACAACGAAAATCAACAAAAGAATTGAATCGTTTAAATTTAAATACTTTAATTAAAAATAACAAGTTGATTACCAACATTGACAAAGAAATTAAATATCTTGTTAGTAATAAAAAAACTTTAGAACGTAATTTCTATCGAAAATATAAAAAACAAGCTTTATAAGAAAAGAGAGTCTTAAAAACTCTCTTTTTTATTATTTTATATTCCAAAAAGTATTTAAATTATCTCAAATAATCTAGCAATACTTTAATATAATTGTAATTACTTTTTACCAAGAAAAGATTTTCTATCTTTATTTTGAATATAATAATACATTTTTTTCATAAAAAACTCCAAAATAAACTAATAATTAAAAGCTATAAAATATCTTAGAAAATTATATTTTAATTTTTATTAGTCTTTTTTGGAGATATCATCTTAAAATAAAATGTTTTATTTATTATTTTCTAAAACGAGCTACTAAGCGATAAATTGGACCATGAGGAGAAAATTTTTGTTCATATTCAGTCATGATATTTTCGCCACTTAAATGAAATGGTGTTTGATGTAGATTTAATGAAACCTCATCAAAAATCATTTGATAGTTACACATTGAAGTAAGTGAATACTCAAATAAATGAATATTATCTGTTTTAAAAATCACTTTACCATCTTCTTTTAACAATTCTTTATAAATATCTAAGAAACTTGGACTTGTTAAGCGTCGTTTAGCATGACGTGATTTAGGCCATGGATCTGAGAAATTTAAATAAATTGTGTCAATACTATGTGATGTGAATACTTCTAATAGTTCTTTCGCATCTAAACACATAAATTTTAAGTTATCTAATGTCTCATCATCTTTCTCGATCGCTCTTACTAAAACACTGTCATATTTTTCAATTCCAATATAATTAATATCAGGATGACGTTTAGCTAATGAGGTAATAAAAGTTCCTTTCCCCATTCCAATTTCAATACATACAGGATTATCGTTTAAAAAAACTTTAGTTTCTTTTAAACCTTTAGGATCTTTAATAAAATTTTTACCTTTTAATAATTTATCATAAGCATTTTTTACATTTCTTAATCGCATTGTACCACCAATCTATAAATCGCATCGGCATAAATGCTGATGCATTTAATAAAATCTTCTATTATAATATATTCATTTACTTGATGGACCACATCTTCTCGATTTGGAAAAAGTGGTCCAAAAGCAACAGCGTTTGGAATAAACTTTGCATATGTTCCCCCACCAATAGTAAATGGTTTATTTTCATAATCATTAGTATATTTAACATATGAATCCATCAAAGTTTTGACTAAATTAGAATCTTTACTAACATAATGACGTTTTTGGAAAGTAAAATCACTACATTCTAATTGATAATCTAAAGTTGCTGTTGTAAATTTTTCACGTAATAATTCTTCATGAGAATCAATAGGAACACGAAGATCTAAAAGAAGCATTAAATTATCTTGTTCAATAGAAATTACACCTAGATTCATTGTTAATTCTTTCATATCTTCATCGTAAATATCAATTTTCATTTTTTTACCAAAACTATCGTGTAATAATTTATCATTGATAAAACGCACCACATTACTATTATCATATGTGTTTAAAAATTCCATCATAATATAACAAGCATTTAATCCTTTTTGGGGATGCATAGCATGTGCTGAAATACCATATGTAATATATTTGTTATCAATTACTTCTCCTTGATATCCTTTAGCATCTAAAAAAGCATAAAATTCTTCTTTTAAATCTTTTTTCAATACCGCACAGGCTTCGTCAATAACTAAGTTAGTCCGTTTTCCAGCATGAAAACTTTCGATAATAGAATTAGTTACTTTTCCCGTTATTTTGACATGTAAATGAGCTTTTTCACCATATATCAATGGAAAATCAGCATCTGGTGAAAATCCTAAATCTGGAAGCTTATGCTGTTTAAAATAATGTTCTAAACATCTACTACCTGACTCTTCGTCACACCCTAAGATTAATTTTACCTCTTTTTTAAATTCTATATTTAAATCTTTTAAAATTTTTAAAGCAATGTAACTAGCCACCACCGGACCTTTATCATCAATTGCTCCACGGGCATATATCTTACCATCTTTATATGTCGGAATAAAGGGGTTCGAATCCCAATTTCCTGTTGCTGGAACTACGTCTAAATGGCCTAAAATTCCTAATAATTTATTACCAGAACCAAGCTTAATATCGATCGCATAATTATCTGCATTAGAAACAACAAATCCATCTTCTTTAGCTTTTTTTATAAAATATTCTAGACAATTTTTATTAGCTTGACCAAATGGTGCATCACTTTCTTGTTTGAATTCATCTAAAACTGTTTCAAAACGTAAAACATCATCAAGCATTTTTATCGCTTCTTCTTTATATTTTAGTGCTAATTGATAAAAGTCCATTTATAATTCTCCTTTCGATAAAAAAAGTTGTATTACTACAACTCTTTTCCTAAGTTTAAATTCATAAAGCATTCAGTTAAAGAAATCATAGCTTCTTGTTCATCGCGTCCAGAAATAATTAAACTAACTTCTTCACCTTTATAAACTCCTAAAGACATAATACCCATAATTGATTTTAAATTAATAATCTTATTTTGTGACTCTAAAAAAATTTCAGATTCAAATTTAGTGGCTTCACTTACTAAGATGGTAGCTGGGCGAGCATGTAATCCTGTTTCTGCTGTTACTTTAAAATTCTTTTTTAGCATATTAAAAAACCTTCCTTACATTATTTTTTAAGTTTTTTATCTAAATTATCTTTTATTATTACCGCATCATAAGAAAATAATGCTTTAATTGTTTTTCCAGAAATAACAACACCACTAGCATTTAATTTATCTTTTAAATCATTAGGATGTGTTAAATTGACATTATTTACTGCAAATTTGATGCGTTTATTGTCAACATCGACACTTATAATATTTGTTAGTCCACCTAAGCTTGTGATTAAAATATCTAAAAAACTATCGTCAATTTTTACTTTATTTTTCTTTTTGGAAGCAAATATAATAATTGCTAAAGTTAAAACAACTAGTAAAACGACAATAATTGTTATGATTTGCCATAATTCCAACATCAATTCACCTACTTTTACTTCTCTTGTTTTTATTATACCATTTTTGTTATATTTTACAAGTTGCAAAAACTAAATATTAGTATAAAATATATTAGTAAAGAGGTGAGATTTATGTACGAATTACAAATTTGTCAAACCGAAGATGAATTAGTAAAATGCTTTATGCTACGAAATAATTATTTTATAGATAAACTTCATTTTGATGTTTTTGATGTCTTTGACGGTTTAGATGAACTATCATGTAATTTTTTATTGTTATTTAATAAATTAATGATTGGTAGTTTACGTATTCGATATAGTGAAGATAATGATTATATTGTCGAATTTATCACAATGGATTCTATAAGTATGCATTTAGATAGCTTAATTGAATTAATCGATTATTACATGCAATCAATTAATGTATTAGAGTATTTTATCGCAATTTCAAAAGATTATACTGAGTTATTTGTAATGCGTGGTTTTGTAACAACTAATAAATCAATAAAAGACTTTATTTATTTGAAAAAATACTTGTTAGAAGTCTAGTATTAGACCTTATTTTTTCATACTCTATATTAGGAGGTGAAAAAATGGATAATTTAGAACGTAAAAAAGAAGTAAATCAAATTGTTGAAAATGTTGAAAAAATTGATCGTTTGCAAAAAGAGGCATTATGTCCTGAAATGCGTTGCCCTACAATTTGTGATACATGCTTGGTAACTACTAACAACACTGTTCCTGTTACCTTTTACAGCTGTAATGGAGCCCCATTTACAATTCGTCTTTTTAGATGCACTGATGTGGACTCACCTTATTTCCGTATTGAGTGCATACGCCATGACCGCTATGTAACATTGCGTGGTCTATTTAGAGAAAATGGAACTTTTACATTGACTGATTCTTATATGATTTTAGATTTAGAATGTGTTTGTGCTTTACAATGTTATGGGGCAATTGATTTAGAAATATAAAAAATCACTACTCTTAGCATCAAATCTTAAAATATTAACTTCATCGATTTCTTCGATATTAAGAAGTTCACTTACTCCATATAACTTTAATTTATTTTCTTTAATATATTCTACGACACCTTCTAATAATTCATTTTGATATTTTAAGTTAACTAAAACATTCTTTTTATATGAAAGAAGGCTAAAAACATCATCTAATCGATGTTTTACCTTCTTTTTTTTACTTCTAGAATCATAATTAATTTGATTTTCAATCCCCTCTTTTATATCAATATAACCTTCAATGTACATCAATGGATCATTATTCATATCTATCACCTATTAATAGGATATGTGAAAAAATTGAAAAAAGTAAATTTTATTGTACTATATTAAAATCTTTGATATAATATTAAAAACGAGATAAACTAGGAGGATTAATTATGAATAGTATTAATAAAATAATTACGATGTGGCTTGATGAGCTTGTTGATTACAAAATTACTCCTTATGAAGAGTTACCAGATATTGACTTATATATGGATCAAGTTATTACTTATTTAGAAAAACAACTACGAATATTTGAATCAACATCTCAAGACAAACAAATCACTTCTTCAATGATTAATAATTATGTTAAAGGTGATGTTATTCCAAGTCCTATCAAAAAGAAATACAATAAATCACATATTGCCCTTATTTTAGAGATTTGTGCTTTAAAAAAAGTATTATCAATTAATCAAATTAAAGCTCTATTTGATGAACAATTTAAAGATAATAAATTCAATGAAGGATTTAATAAATTTAAAGAAATTGAAGATGCCTATATTAATCAAATCGCCAATGAAACATTAAATACTATTTCTAAAACAAGTGAAAACAACATTGATGCTTTAAATGATTTAGCATTAGATCTAGCAATTAAAGCACAAGTTAATTTAGCTATTAGTGATCGCATTTTATTCTATGTTCAAAAATATAAAGAAAAAACTGAAAAGAAAACTAAAGAATAATAAAACGAAGATATACTATCAATTTGATAGGTAATATCTTCGTTTTTTTTATTTATTTTTTGTTATGGCAATTTGAAAAATACTATCTTTCGGCTGAATTGAAAAATGCATTAATTGCTTTGTCGTTGGATGAATAAATTCTAAACTATAAGCGCATAAAAAGAATTTTTCATAACTTTTAACCTTATCATTCCCATATTTAGTATCACCATATAATGGATGATTTATATGATTAAACTGCACCCTTATTTGATGATGTCGACCTGTGTTTAATTTTACATCAATTAAACTAAAAAGATCATTTTTATGTGAAAAAGTGCTTAATCTACGATATTCTAAACTCGCTAATTTTCCATTGGGACTATTTGTAACAAAACTTTTATTCTTTTTTTCATCTTTAAGTAATTTATTTTCCAAAATTCCATAATCATTAGTTTTACCATGGACAATCACGTAGTATTTTTTATTAAATTGTCCTTTTTTCATTTGTTCGGATAATCTACTAGCTGCTTTACTTGTTTTAGCTAAAACTAAAACCCCAGAGGTCATACGATCTAGACGATGAACTAACCCTACATAAACATTACCAGGCTTTTGATATTTTTCTTTTAGATATTTTTTAGCCATATTAACTAAGTCTAAATCTTTGGTATGATCTTCTTGTGATAGAATTCCTGGTTGTTTATAAACAACTAAAACATGATTATCTTCATAAATAACTTCTAATTCATTCATTTACTTTTTCCATACTCCACTTTCATTTAAGCAGTCGCTTTTAGCTTGTAGTGCATCTGTCATTCTTTCGACAACACTTTTTTTGCTTACTGAATTATAATAGAATAAATTTTCATCAATGTCAAATGTTTTTCCAAAACTACAAGTATTATCAACATATTCATCTCTTGCAGTAACTATAGTCTGGTTATTTTTACCTGTACAATTTTCAAAAATATTACCAATCGATTTATAAGCAGCAATACTATCGGATGTGATATATTTAGCATCAATTACTACAGGGTCATTACACTCTTCAAAGTAGTTATTTTCACTTAAAACATAGGCATTTTTACGGATATCGCTAGCACGTCCTACTTTATAATAGTAATTATTATAAATATGCATATTAGCTTGACGACCTAATGGTAATCGTGAACCACATTCTTCATAAAAATTGTGATGGAAAGTAATATTTTTTTGTAAATTAGAATCTCCTCCACCAATAAGACCTGATTTTTTAGTCTTTATATAGTGATTATATGCCAAAGTAACATTACTTACTCCTTTAATATCTGTTGCTCCATCGCCATAACCTTTATCTTGCTCACCAGTTAAATCAAAGTTATTTTTACCACGATTAAATGTATTATGATGAACAAAATAACGTCCATATGAATCAGGATTACTATTATCTCCCTCAAAACTACAAGCATCTTCAGGATAATCTGTAAAAGTTAAATTACGAACTTCAACATTTTGACATTTTTTAAATGTAAATCCCCATTGGAAGCATTCCGCGTCAAACCCAATTCCTTCAATGGTAATATTTTTAGCTTCAACTACATCCATCATATTAAAATATGAATCATCATCGTAGACTTCTAATCCCGTAGTTGGATTAATTGTTGTTTTACCATTTGCATTTTTAACATTATTTGTTATTCCATTAATTACGTTATCATTTTCTAATTCATTAGCAAAATGATTTTGAATTTCCTCATCGCTCCATTGAACAGATGTAAGTCTTGGAGTAACTTTTTTATATTTATATTGAGCTGTATATATTTGTCCTACAATTCTTATTACCACCGGATTTGTAAATTTAGAAGAATTTTTTAAAATTGAACCGATTCCTGTATATCCTTGATATTGAACAGTGTTTTTAGTTTCTTCTGTTACATAAATAATATCGGCATTTTTTAATAAGGTACCATCATTATTATAAGCACCAATTGAATCATTCATTTTAAAATGTGCATATCCAGAACGGTCATATGCTTCTGTTTCAATTTCTTTTGTAACGCTTAAATCAATTCTTTCTTCACTGTCAAATACTGGTACGATTTCAACATCATAAATTGCATTCCCTTTTAATCCCACTAAATAAGCTTCAAGTCCTCTAATCAATTCTTCATCGACTAAAACTTTTTCATTTGCCCCTTTTTCGTGATAATAAACATTATATGATGTCGCTTGTTTTACTTCTTCCCATCTAATATAAATACCTTCGTTTAATCCTCTAGCTTCACTAATAACAACTTTTTGAATAGTCGTATCACTGCTTGATATATCACTTGAAATACTTGAATCACTTGACATACTTGATGAACTACTGCTTGTTAAACTACTAGATGAATCACTTTCAATGATACTTGAAGATGATGAATTATTACTTGATGATAATATTTCATTGTTTTCACATCCAGCTAATCCTATTACACATAAAGCTAAACCAATACTTAAAATAATTTTTTTCATAACATACCTCTTTTTTTATATATTTGTCTTTATTATAACAATTATTAAAACCGTTTTCAATCGGATTTAAAAAAAATCCTAGTAAAAACTAGGACTACGATTTTGTTTTAGAAATTAATGTTATAATTTCAGATATAAATTTTGAATCTAAATTTTTTAAAATCGATAATGATGTAACATTTTTAGCTGGATCTAAATATTCTGGATAATTGGCATTGAAAAATTGAGTCGCAACATTAGTTGATTGCTTTAATAACTCAACAGTTGGTTTAAGTGTAGGTGAATAACCAACATATTCAGCGTTCATTAAACTTATATGATAGTTATTTTGGGCAAATTCAACGTCATTATCCATAAAGAAATTAATAAATTCATTAGCTAATTGTGGATTTCTAGCATTTTTAGGAATGGCTAAAGAATCAAAGAATGCGACATTTTGACTTGGAATATATAAATCAGCTTTTAATTTAAAGTCCGAATTTAATTTTCCTTCACTATTTAAATGATCTGTTATATAAATGTTGGTTGTATCAAAAAAATCACCAATTTGCGTAAATATCACATCTAAAGATCCCTTAACGACATCTTTTTTTAAATCATCAGTTCCCCAAGATTTATATCCAACATCTTTAATCGCATCGACAATTGGCTCAAGCAGTTTAATATCTGTCGTATTAACATCCAAATTTTGATTTAATAGATATGCTGTAGTAACATATCGTTCAACATCATACATTCCAACATTTATATTCATTCCATGATGCGAATTGTGGTCAAAAAAGATGTTTAAACCTTCTTCTTCAATAACAGATTTTAAACCCTTTTTTTCATTATTATACATCATAACATAAACACCCCAAAAATAAGGTGATCCATACTCTAAATATGGCGTATTAGATGTTTTAATAATTTTTTCTAAACTATCTACATAAATACCATCATAATAATTGGTAATAATATTATAGTCTAATTTTTGTAACAAATCTTCGTTAATCATTCTTTCTAGTATGTAATCACCAACACAGATGACATCAAAACGGGTTTTACGAGCAATTACCTCGTTATACATTTCTTCACTAGATGAAACTTCTTGCATTACTACATCAACATTATATTTCTTTTCAAATATAGTAATTAATTCCGGATTAACATATTCACCCCAGTTTAAAAAATATAATTTATTTTTATTACTGCATCCAACTAACAATAATAAACTTAGTAAAAAACTAATGATATAAACTTGCTTTTTCATTATTTAGTTTTTACTCCTTTCTTCCCTTTTAAATAAAATACAATAACGATAATAAATGTAATAATCGTTAATAGAGAATTAAAGGCATAAGTAGCTGGTGTAAAATTATTACGCCCAATAGAAGGATAAATATAATTAGAAATATTAGTAAAACCATTTCCAGTAGTAAAATAAGAGATAACGAAATCATCAATACTCATGGTAAATGCAAGCAATGCTCCTGTAAAAATACCTGTTTTAATTGAGGGAATAATCACTTTATATAAACTACGATAAGGAGAAACACCTAAATCAAGTGAAGCCTCAAATAACGATTCATCTGTTTCACGTAGCTTTGGCATTACTGATAAAATTACATAGGGAACTGTAAAAAAGATATGGGCAATTGTCATCGTAAAAAAACCAAAAATATCAGGAAATAAAGGTATTAGTAAACTAAATAGCAACATCATCGAAATTCCTGTTACAACTTCACTATTTAAAACAGGAATATTATTCAGCAACATCATCGATTGACGTTTCTTAACACTTAAGGCATTCATGCCAATTGAGGCCAATGTTCCAATAATAGAAGCAAAAATCGTCGTTGTAATGGCTACTAATAACGTGTTCAAGATACTTTGTAATAAATTACGATCAGTAAATATTTCCATATACCATTTTAATGTTAAACCAGTAAATTCAGTTCCTGCTTTTTGCTTATTAATGGAAAAAATAAAAATTAAAATTACTGGTAAGTAAATTGCACCAAAACCGACTAAGTAAATCATAAAACGGATGATGGCATTTAATATTTGTTTTAAACGTGATGATCTAATCATCATAATGTTTCACCATCCTTATCTACTTTACTTAATAATAAAACCGCTAATAAAATGACAAAAACAATACATAAGGATAATAATGCTCCAAGATTGTAGTTGCTTGCCGTTTTAAATTGTCGTTCAATAATATCACCAATCATCGAGATATTTCCCGCTCCTAAACGCTTAGGAACTAAAAATCCAGTAGCTGATGGTAAGAAAACCATTATTACCCCACTAACTACTCCTTTCATCGAAAGAGGAACAGTTACTTTAAAAAATGATTTTATCTTATCGACACCTAAATCATTGCTGGCTTCTAAAAGTGATAAATCCATCTTTTCTAATGTTGTAAAAATTGGAAAAACCATAAATGGTAAATAACATGTTACACATCCAAATATTACTGCAAATTCGGTTCCTTTTAAATCCATAGTTGGAATACCAAAACTATTTAAAATTGAAACTGAACTAAAAACATTTTCTAAGGCAACGATGCGTAATAATATATTACTCCACATCGGTAAAATTAATAATAATAAAATTAATTTTTTATTTTTTATTTTTGAAGTTGAAATCGCATATGCTAATGAATAACCAATTACTAAACAAAATAAAGTTGTAATTCCAGCAATTTTGATTGAATTTAAAAAAGCTCTTACATAAACAAAATCAGTGATTAACGAAAAGTTATCAAATGTAAATTTGTAAGTTGAAAAATCAGCACCAATTGTATTACCAAAGGCCAACATTAACATTGTTAAAAGAGGAATAACGACTAAAATAATTAACCATATTAAATATGGAATTGCTAATTTATAAAAACGATTCATTATTCATACACCTTCATCATATGCATTTCATAGTAATCGATTTTTAACCCTATTTTTGTCCCTACTTCAACATTTTGATAATCATGAACGATTAAATTAAAGCCATTTACATCAACATGCAATGCAAAATGAACTCCTGTAAAAACACTAGACGTAACTATTCCTGATAAAATAGCACTTTCTGGATTGTCAATTACTAAGTCAAAATCCTCAGGACGAATTACTACATCAACTTTTTCATTGGCTTTAAATGTTTCAACATCACAGTCAAATTCTGCTCCTAAAAAAGAAACTTTATTTTCTGCAACATATAAACCTTCTAAAATGTTATCTCCGTCGTAATTAGCTAAAATATGTTCTTTTGGTTCATTAAATGATTCACAATAAATATTTTGCGCATCAACACCAAATCCTAAAACATCACCTTGAGCATATTTTGTATATGTTTCTACTTTAACTTTTCTATCATTAATTAATACTTGCAATTCATAATGTGATTTAAATGATTTAACTGATAATACTTCCCCTTTTAATGGAGCACGTTCAATATCCATAACATCAAAATCAGCTGCCTCGACAATACAATAAATTTTATCGCCAATGTTAAAATCTTTAGCTGATACTTTAAATGTTTTCCCTAACATGTCAACACGTTTATTTCCACGATAAATTCCACTAATTACATTTGATTCCCCGATAAAATCCGCAACAAAACGATTTAATGGAGCATTATAAATATCTTCAGGTCGACCGATTTGTTGAATTTTTCCTTTATTCATAATAACAACCGTATCACTCATAACCATCGCTTCTTCTTGATCATGTGTAACAAAGATAAAAGTAATTCCTAAATCGCGTTGCATTTGACGTAATTCATAGCGCATACTTTGTCGTAGTTTTAAATCCAATGCTGCAAGTGGCTCATCTAGAAGTAAAATTTTTGGTTTATTAATAATAGCTCGGGCAATGGCCACGCGTTGCATTTGCCCACCACTCATATTTTCAGGTTTACGTTTTTCAAACCCTGATAAATTTACTAACTTTAATGCCTTTTCTACTTCTACTTTAATGACATTTTCTTTAAATTTACGATCACTTATTTGCGCAATCATTTTGTAATATACATCATCATCTTTTAATAAATCAAATACCGCTTTTGCTAATTTCTTACCTTCTAAATGTGGTTTTTCAATCGATAAATTATATTTTGTGATGATTTCATGATATTTATTACTTGTTAAAACCTTATTTTTAACTGCTTTCATTAATTCATCATAAACTTGATAAGCAATACTTTTCTTTTTAAAAAGCTCAATTGCTTTTTTACTTGCTTCTTTAGGTTTTTTATATTGATCTAAATACTCACTGATTTCTTTTTCATCTTCAATTGAAAAAGAATATTCATCAAGTAAATTAGAAACACCGATATGTACTACTTTTGAATACACATTATTGCGTAATCCATAAGCTATATTATCAAAAATATTTAAGTGAGGGAATAACGCATATCTTTGAAATACAGTATTAATAGGGCGTTTATGGGCCGGTAAATAGTGTAGTTCCTCACCATTTAATAATACTTCACCTTCATCAATTGTCTCAAACCCTCCGATAATTCGTAAAGTTGTTGTTTTCCCACAACCTGATGGTCCAAGTAATGTAACAAACTCGTTTTCATTAATTTGCAAATTCAAATCTTGTAAAATAACATTGTCCCCATAGCATTTTCCAATGCCTCTCAATTCTACTAATTTTTTAGCCATAAACATACCCTCCGTTTAAAATTTCGATATAATTATAATCTTTATATATCTAAATGTAAACAACTTTTTTTAAGTTTTTTTGTGCATTTACTTAGACTAAATATTTAGCGTTTTTTGGTGGTTTTTTGTCATACAAGTTTATTTTTACTAAACTACTATCTTAGTTATGCGAAATTTTTTTAATGTAATTAATATAACTATAAAACGGATTTGTGATAAAAATATTAAATTTAATTTTTATTTTGATAATTTTAAAATCAAAAACCTCCATACTGTTTCCAGTTTGGAGGTTATATAAAAATTTATTCAATTAAAAGTTTTTTCTCGATACACGTTGAATAATCATTTTATATCCATCTTTTCCGTATTGTAAGGCTTTACTTACACGACTTAAAGTGGCAGATGAAATATTAACAGTGTTTTGAATTTCTTCATAAGTACGACCTTCTAATAATTTCTTAGCAGCTTCAAGACGAATTGACATTGCCTCTATTTCAACAACAGTACACAAATCATTAAAAAAAGCATAACATTCTTCTGTTGTTTTTAATTTTAAAACGGCTTCAAACAGTTTATCGATTAATTCATTTTTTTCAAATTGCACTTGAATCACCTCAAAAGTATTCTAACATACAAATTTTACTTTGTAAAGATAAAGTGCTTTTGAAATTAGTAATTACAAAAATGTGTCAATGCAATATCATTAAGTTTATCATTAGTTAATAAATAAATGTCTTTAGCTTTTAATTCAGGAATAAAAAAACGTTTATAACATTGATCAAAAAAAGCCATTTTATACTGATAATCACAATAAATAAAATTATTATTTGCCAAAAAAAGATTAATCAAATTATCCAATTCGACAATATTATAATTTAAATCCAATTTATCTAAATGTTTAAAAAAAGAACTACTGCTTATCATAATCATTTCATTTTTTAATGTATTTAAACCAATATTACGTCTTTGATAAAGTGGATTTTGAGGATTCATCAAAAAAACAATTTCTTCTTTAAAAAGTCTTCGATATTGATATTTATCCTTATCAAATATCTCATCTGTTATTACAAAATCACATTTTCCTTCATCTAAATTAGTTAAAAGATTATTGGACTGATAAGTTATATATACTTTATTAGGGTTTATATCTTTTAAGTAATTCTCAATCATTTTATTAATTAGAGGATGATTTTTTAAAGTAGATGCAATTGCCATAGTAATTATTTTTTGTTTTTTCTTTCTAATTTCTAAATCAAAATTTCGTTCCAGCAATAAAACTTTCTTAATATAATCCACTAAGAGATTTCCATCATCAGTTAAGTCAATAATTCGCTTATTTTCTTTGATAAAAATCGTAATATTATATTCTTGTTCTAAACTTTTCACATGAACTGTTATCGCTGGTTGTGTTAAGTTTAAATTACGACTAGTTTTCGTATACGACTTTGTTTTTACTAAATCGAGAATAGTTTTAAAACGAATATCCATTTTATTTTAGAAGTTCATCAATTTCAATAAATTTTTGTAAAACTAATAAAAAATCTTGTTCATTATTTAAGTTTTTGATTAAATAATCAAATTTAGCAATCAATAATTCACGATAAGCATTTTTTATATTTTCTTTATCTTGATTGATTATGGCTAATTGCATACTAAGATGTTGTTTAATTGTTTCTATTTCTTCTTTTAAAGCTTGATTTTCATTTTGTAACTTATTAATAATACTGCGATAGTAAGTCATTTTGGCTTCTAATTCTACATTTGTTAAATCTAATTTAACATCTTCTAAAGTTTTACATTCATATACATCATCATAATATTCAGCATTTAATAACTCTTTTAATTTTTTTTGAACGGCTTCTCTTTTTTGCGCAAAAGCACGTTTTTTTAACGCAGCTACCGCTTCTAACTCCTCATACGAAGCTACATCAAAAACCTCAAATAGTCTTGTTAAATGTTCATCAGCAACACTATTTTTAAAATCATTAGCTTGACGATATTTTTTGATTGTTTTATTGTCACAATTAAATAGTTTTTTATATTCATCGTTATTAATACTATATTTATTTAATTCAGTAAATAAGTTTTCAAGATTTTTTGTTTCGTTCATATTGTAACCTCACTTTTTTATTTAAAGAAAGGGCTTAAAAAGCCCTTTACTCTATTATTTTTTAGGATCTGATCCATGATATGCCTTAACTAAAATTTCTTTTAATTCACTTACAAGAGGATATCGTGGATTAGCTGTTGTACATTGATCATCAAAGGCTCTTAAAGAAACTTTATCTAAATTAATATTAAATAATGTTTCATCAATACCACATTCTTTAAATGAAGTTGGTTCATTAACCTCTTTTAATAATCCAACAACAGCATCAATTAAACTATTTACACCTTCTTCAACTGTAGATGCTTTTAAACCTAATTTTTTAGCGATATCAGCATATTTTTCATGGGCAATAAATTTTTCATATTTAGGCCATGTAGTAAATTTTGTTGGTAAGCTAGAATTATATTTAATTGTATATGGTAATAAAATAGCATTAGCTTTACCATGAGAAATATGGTACTCTCCTCCAATTTTATGTGCTAAAGAGTGATTAATTCCTAAAAATGCATTTGTGAAGGCCATTCCAGCAATTGCAGAAGCATTATGCATTTTTTCACGGGCTTCTATATCTGTTGATCCATTTTTATATGCTCGTGGTAAGTAAGTAAAGACTAATTCAATTGCTTTTAAAGCTAAAGCATCTGTATAATCACTTGCTAAGACCGAAACATATGCTTCAATAGCGTGTGTTAAAACATCTAAACCTGTATCAGCAGTGATTGATTTAGGCATTGTCAAACAAAATTGAGGATCAATAATTGCTACATCTGGTGTTAATTCATAATCAGCTAATGGGTATTTAATATCACCATTTTCTTTATCTGTAATAACACTGAAACATGTAACTTCACTTCCTGTTCCAGATGTTGTAGGAATAGCCACTAATTTCGCTTTACTTCCTAGCGTTGGAAATTGAAAAGATCGTTTTCTAATATCTAAGAATTTTAAACGTAATCCATCAAATGATGTATCAGGATGTTCATAGAATAACCACATTCCTTTTGCAGCATCAATTGCTGATCCACCACCTAAAGCAATAATTACATCTGGATTAAATTTACGCATTGCTTCAACACCACGATTAATTGTTTCAACACTTGGATCTGGTTCAACATCCGCATAGATTTCACTATGACAATAAATGTCACGTTGACGCAAATAATATAATACTTTATCGATATATCCTAATTTAACCATCATTTCATCTGTAACGATAAACGCCCTTGAAATATCTGGCATATCACGTAAGTATTGAATAGAATCATATTCAAAATAAATTTTTGGCGGAATTTTAAACCATTGCATATTATTTCTCCTTGTAGCCACTTTTTTGATGTTTAAAAGATTCATCGTTGAAACATTAGAAGTTGTTGAGTTGTGTCCATAAGAACCACAACCTAATGTTAATGATGGCGTGTTAGAATTATAAATATCACCAATTCCACCTTGGCTTGATGGTTGATTTTTAATTACTCGACCAACTTTCATTTTTGAGGCAAATTGGGCACACAATGTTTCATCTTTAGAATGAATTACTGCTGAATGTCCTAATCCACCAATCTCAAGCATTTTTTCACATTTACTAATCGCATCATCGGCATTTTTAGCAATATAATATGCTAATACAGGCGATAATTTTTCATGCGCCAATGGATAATCAAAGTCAATATCTGCGATTTTAGCAATTAAAATCTTAGTATTTTCAGGAACATCAAATCCTGCATTTTTAGCTATTTCAAAAGGTTTTTTCCCAACAACAAACGAATTTAAATTTCCGTTTTTATCTTCTGGAAACATATATTCAGTAAGCATTTTCGTTTCTTCTTCTGTTGTAAAATAACAGCAATTTTCTTGCATAATTTTCTCAAATTTTAAAGCAATTTCTTTATCAACAATTGCTCCTTGTTCCGATGCACAAATCATCCCATTATCGAATGTTTTTGATAGAATTAAATCATTACATGCACGTTCTAAATCAGCAGATGCACTTATATAACATGGAACATTTCCACTACCAACACCTAAAGCAGGCTTCCCAGCGCTATAAGCACTTTTAACCATTGATGGTCCACCAGTAGCTAAAATCATATCAACTTTAGGATGATGCATCAGTTTAGTTGTAGCTTCAATTGATGGGTGTTCAATCCATTGGATACAATTTTCTGGTGCTCCGGCTTTTAAAGCCGCATCAAGTAATATTTTTGCAGCTAATTTAGAGCATTCTTGTGCTCCTGGATGAAACCCAAAAATAATTGGATTACGCGATTTAATCGCAATTATTGATTTAAACATTGTCGTTGATGTTGGATTTGTAACTGGTGTTACACCACAAATTACTCCAACTGGTTCAGCAATCTCAACATAACCTTCTAGTTTATTTTCATTGATAATACCAACCGTTTTTTCTTTTTTAATATCATGCCATATATAATCTGTTGCGAAGATATTTTTAATTACTTTATCTTCAAAAACACCTCGTTTTGTTTCTTCAACAGCTTTTTTAGCCAATAACAATTGGTTATCAACTCCTGCTAAAACCATTGCATGAACGATATTATCGATTTGTTCTTGGTTCATTGACATAAACTTCTCTAAAGCATTTGTTGCATTTTGTACTAAATCGTCAATCATTTGATCAACATTTATTTCTTTAACCATAAAACCCCTCCTATGATTATAATTGCCTTTTAACAACTATTTAGATGCTAAATCAAGTTAAAAGTCCAATTTAATTATATCACATTTGTTTCCTTTTGCAAATAATTTCCAAAATTGTTGATGAAAAAAGGTGTTACAAAATGTAACACCTTTTAATATTATTTTAATGCATATTTTAATACTTCAGAAACATGACTAACTGGAATAATTTCTAATTCTTTTTGTACTTCTTGTGGAATATCATCAATATCACGTTTATTTTCCTTTGGAATTAAGATACGTTTTAATCCACTTCTATGAGCAGCAATCGACTTTTCTTTTAATCCACCAATTGGTAAAACATTACCACGAAGTGTAACCTCACCTGTCATTCCAATATGTGAATCAACATAACGATTTGTTAAAGCTGATACAATTGCTGTGGTTAAAGTAACCCCTGCACTTGGACCATCTTTTGGTGTCGCTCCTTCAGGAACATGGACATGAATGTCATTTTCTTCAAAGATTTTACGATCAATATTAAATTCATCCGCATGAGCACGTACATATGAATATGCAATTTGTGCAGACTCTTTCATGACATCTCCAAGTTTTCCTGTTAATACAAGACCACCTTTACCTTTATAATAAGTTACTTCGACGTCTAAAGTATCTCCACCAAACGCTGTATAAGCTAATCCTGTTACAACACCAATTTGATCTTTTTCATTTGCTTTATTATTTGTATATTTAATTTTTCCTAAGAAATGTTCAATATTGTCAACTGTAACATCAACTTTTTCAACCTTGTTTAATAAAATTTCTTTAATTGATTTACGAACTAAAGAACCAATAACACGATTTAATTCACGAACTCCCGCTTCACGAGTATAATGTTGAATTATATAATAAATTGCTCCATCAGTAATTGAGAATTGTGAATCTTTTAATCCATGTGCCTCTAAATTACGATTGATTAAATGAAGTTTAGCAATATTAAATTTTTCAAATTCTGTATAACTTGATAATTCAACAATTTCCATTCTATCTCTTAAAGGCGCTGGAATGTTTTCAATATAATTAGCTGTGATAACAAATAGAACTTTACTTAAATCATATGGTTCTTCAACATAGTGATCACTAAATGAATTATTTTGTTGTGGATCTAGTACTTCTAGCATTGCTGATGCTGGATCTCCTTTATAATCACTTGCCATTTTATCAATTTCATCAAGTAAAAAGACTGGATTTACCGTTTGTGCATCGCGCATTCCTTTCATGATTCTTCCAGGTAAAGCTCCAATATACGTTCTTCGATGTCCTCGAATTTCTGATTCATCTTTAACTCCACCTAAAGTAGCTTTAACAAACTTACGATTTAATGCTTTCGCAATTGACATCGCTAAGCTTGTTTTTCCAACACCTGGTGGCCCTACTAAACATAAAATTGTTTGTGGGTTACGATTTGTCATAATTTTAACAGAAAGATATTCAATAATACGATCTTTAACTTTATCAAGTGCATAGTGATTTTTATTTAATTCCTCTACTACTTTTGATAAATCTTTATTATCTTCTGATTCTTGATACCATGGTAATGATACAACAAAATCTAAATAAGCTTTAATGATATTACTTTCTGCCATTTGTGATGGAGTTGAAGCATATCGATTTAATTCATCTAGCATTTTTTCTTCTGTTTGTTTTGGCATTTTTGCAGCAAGAATTTTTTCTCTTAATTCTTCAATTTCCTCTTCACGTTTAGCTTTATCACCTAATTCATTTTGAATAGCCTTCATTTTTTCACGTAAATAGAATTCTTTTTGTGATTCATCAACAGAACGTTTTACTTCAGAATTAATTTTATTTTCAATATCCGCGATCATTTTTTCTTTTGCTAAATCTTCTAAAATAAATTTTAAACGTTCACTAATTGATGCTTCTTTAACATAACGGTAACGACTTTCAACATTTGCGTTTTTAAAGTTATTAGCTATCAAATCACATAATTCATCTGTTGTGATTCCTTGTTGAACACCACGGATAATTTCTTCAGCATTATTAAAATTTATTACTTGGTTTTCAACGATTTCTTTTGCTACCATTTTTGATAAAGTTAATTCTTCATCTAAATTATCCGAATAAGATGGATTTAATGTATAAGATACTAAGAATGTCGGTTTTACTTCGACAAAACGTTTAATTTTAACACGACTTTGAACACTAAATTTAACCTTATAATTATTATTTGGTAATTTTAACTTTAAAGAAATTTTAGCCAAAACCCCATATTCATATAAATCATCACTAGTAACATCGTCTACTAATGCATCTTTTTGAATTAATAATATTATATTACCTTGATTTTCTTTTTCAGCTAAATCAATTGCATTTAACGAAATTGTTCGACCAACTTCGATTCTAAAGTCACTATTAGGGATTGGTACTGAACCTCTAACAGCAATTGCAGGTAAAATTAGTTCATTTACTTTTTCAATATTTTCCATGATTTCACCTTCCTAAGTTAACATATGTAGTTTCCCCAACTACTTTCTATATAATACTATATTTTTGGCAAATAGGCAAGTAGTTTGCCAATATATTTTTTGCTTTTCTAAATAAAAATTTTCAACTACCAAAACAAGCATCATCTTTTATTATTTTAATAAATTATATAATCATTCTAAAAATGTAAAAATAAAACCGAAGTAATTAAACTTCGGTTAAAAATCTTATTCAGCAACGCTTGAACTTACTAATAAATCAATTGCTTTTTGGAATTTTACATCAGCTTTAACTGTTTCTTCAGGAATAAATTGTTTAACTTGGTCAACAGTTGTTCCATACATTTTAGCGATTTCTTCGCATTTATTAGCATATTCTTCTTCACTTGCTTCAATATTTTCAGCTTTAGCAATAGCTTCAATTACTAATTCATAAGAAACTTTTTTAGTAGCTTCTTTAGTTAATTCTTCTTCAAATTTTTCTAATGAAGATCCAGTAATTGTTAAGAACATTTCAAATGGAATATTATATTGTTTAGCACGTGCTTCAACATCTTTTCTCATTCTATTTTTTTCAGTTTCAACCATACCGTTTGGTAATTCAAAAGTTGCATTTGCTGTAGCTTTTTCTACTAAAGTATCAATCATTCTATTTCTTTCTTGAACTTCACGTTTTTTGCTTAAATCTTCTAAAATAGAATTTCTTAAAGCTTCAACAGTAGTAATTCCTTCTCTATTTAAAGACACAACGAATTCATCATTTAATTCTTTAGCAACTTTTACTTTAATTTCATGTAATTTAACAGTAAATACAACTGCCTTTCCAGCTAAAGAAGCTTCATGATATTGTTCAGGGAATGTTACATTTAAATCTTTAGTTTCTCCAACATTCATTCCTACCATTTGATCTTCAAATCCTGGAATAAATTGGTTAGATCCGATTTCTAATTCATAGTTTTCAGCAGTTCCACCGTCAAATGCTACACCATCTAATTTTCCTTCAAAATCAAAGATTGCAACATCACCTTTTTCAAGACTTCCTTCTTTTTTAGGTTCTAAAGATGCATCTTTTTCTAATAATGATTTAATTTGAGCGTTAACTTCAGCATCAGTTACAACTAAATCAGCTTGTTTGCAAGCTAATCCTTTATAATCTCCTAAAGTAACTTCAGGTTTAACATCAACTGTTGCTGTGAAAGTGAAATCTTTTCCTCTTTCTAAACTTGCGAAATCTAAATCGATTACTGGTTGACTTACGATTACAAATTCATCGTTTGTTAAAACTTCATTATATTTTAATGGAACGATGTAGTTAATAGCTTCTTCATATAAAGCTTCAACTCCAAATTTTTTTTCAAACATTCCTCTAGGTACATGACCTTTTCTGAATCCTTTAACTTCTACTTTTTCTTTTACGATATCAAAAGCTTTATCTAAAGCTGTTTCAAATTCTGAAGCAGTTACATCAATTGTGAATTTAACTTGGCTTTTTTCTAATTTTTCGAATTTCATAGTTTCCTCCTAAAAAAATACTCGGTAATATTATATCACTTTTTAGATAAAAGTAAAGACTAAACACTTATTTTTAACCTATTTTAATTAACATATGGCCTATCACGTTTTTCATCTTGTGGAAAATTATTTACATCCGATCTTTTTTCTTGTTCCGGACGCTTATTTTCTAAATCTCGTTGATTTGATGAATTATTGTTGAAGTTTTTACGATAATTTGCATATCCCATACCACCACTTATTCCTAAATACAATGCCACAAGTAATGATAAAACTACTAATAAAACACTTAATAGTTCTGCTGTTATTTGTGGTATAACGGCAATCACTGCCCCAAGTGTTAGAAAGATAATATGGAACCAAAATTGTGATGTATCAGTTTCTTCTTTAAAAACTGATGTGGTGATAAAGTACACAAGTCCTCTAAAATATAAAACACTTGCAAGAAGATATTTATAAATTGATTTCATTGCTGTACTTTCAGTAAATGTGAAAATTAAAAGCAATGCTCCTATTACAATATTTCCTACTATTTCTACTGAATTTAAAATCTTTGCATTATCTGTTTTTAATGATTTGATCAGTGGAACTAAACGAATTAAGGCAAATATTATAACTGCAATACCCGTTAGTAAATAAACTATCTTTTCCTCAAAAACAAAATAAACTAAAGCGGCAAAAACTAATAATGTCGCACATCCCAAAATTTTAAGTAGCCAATTATATTTTTTCATTTATAGACCTCCCTTACATAAAATTTAAATATGTTCTTTAATTATATCACAAAGTTTTTTGATTTACCACTAAATAATACTTGCAATATTTGTTTTTTTATGGTTTACTTTAGTCGTAAAATATAAGGAGGAAAATAATATGAAACGTTCAAAAAAAGTAAAAATTAATTTACCTTTTGAAATTGTTAAAGCTGTTTTAGGCCTTGCTGTTATTGTGAGTTTGTTCTTACCAATGTTTTCTGTAAACTGGAATGGGGCAGATAAAAAATTTGAACAATCATTTAACATTTTTAGCAATTACAAATATGGGGATTTAGAATTACAAAGTTTATATGAAGTATTTGGAAAAAGTTTTAATTCTATTTACGGAGTAATTAACAGTATTTTAGTTGTTATTGTAGCTTTAGCTTCTTTAATTATTGTTTTAAATTTTGTATCTAAATTATTAGGTTTAAAATTAAATATTAAACAAATTTCTAAATTCTGTTCAATGGTTCTTCTTGTTGGAGCAGTTTTAATCTTAGCAACTGGATATTTATTTACTTCAACTAACATTTTAGAAACAAATATTATTGTTACTGTTACTGTTGCAACTTATAAAATGCAATATGGATTATATATTGCTGCAATTGGATCATTATTATTAGGATTAGTTAATTTAATTAAAAACTAATTTTTAAAACTGTGATTTTTCACAGTTTTTTTATTTAATATTATTTGGAATATTTTTATTTTTTTCTTGCATATTTTTTTTATCTGATGTATAATAACCCATGTACAATATTTATGTATCTTATCAATTTATTGGGACCTTAGCTCAGTTGGTAGAGCAAATGACTCTTAATCATTGGGTCAAGGGTTCGAGTCCCTTAGGTCCCACCACTAAATTTAATTAATTTAAAAGGTAACTTAAAAGTTACCTTTTTATCATTTTAATCACAATATTTTTTACGTAAATATAACAAAGTTGAAACTATAACCTATAAAAATTTAGCTATTGAATGAAAAAAGATGGAATAATTAATAGAAAAGAATATCCGCAAATTTAACCGAAAGTTGAATATTTTTATCATAGATGATTTGTCAAATTAAGTGCAACACCTAATGTAAGTTATAAACCAAGCATGACTTCATTGGGTGTTTTAAA